>NZ_CAKMJU010000001.1:0-6686 GCF_927416815.1 uncultured Acetobacterium sp.
CCAGCCCCAAAAACAGACCACAACCAGCAAAAATCCGGTCGTTTGACCGTTGATTTTCTGACTGAGGCCGGGTTTTAACGTGAACTTTTATTTACAAACTTGATCTTGTCAAAAGGAATAACTTAGTACCGACAATTGTTATATCATATTGTGTGCCTCAAGGCGGACACTCATGAGAACGTAGCATAGCGAATTTCTCATGAGTGTCCGAGCTTGCAGCATACAATAGATTAACAAGGGTCTGACCCCTTGGTCATTGGTCGGTACGGTAGCTTGGGTAAATCCAAAATAATTAAAATAAGAGAGGCTATTATGTTTAAATTTAATACCATTGAAGAAGCACTGGAAGATTTGCGAGCCGGCAAGATTATCATCGTCACCGATGATGATGACCGCGAAAACGAAGGCGACTTTGTCTGTGCCGCCGAATTTGCCACCACCGAAAACGTCAACTTTATGGCTGTCTATGGCAAAGGGCTGATTTGTATGCCGATGAGCGAAAAATTGGTCAAAAAATTAGCCGTTCCCCAAATGGTGACGGATAACACCGACAATCATTGCACCGCTTTTACCGTGTCGATCGACCACGTCGATACCACCACCGGTATTTCCGCGGCAGAACGTTCGGTCACCGCCATCAAGTGTGTTGACGAGAACGCCAGACCGGAAGATTTCCGGCGGCCCGGACACATGTTTCCCCTGGTCGCCCGGGAAAATGGGGTGCTGGAAAGAAACGGCCATACCGAAGCCACCGTCGATCTGGTCAAACTGGCCGGGTTAAAAGAATGCGGCCTGTGTTGTGAAATCATGCAGGAAGACGGCACCATGATGCGGACCCCCGAGTTGATCGCGTTTGCCCAGACCCACCAGATGAAATTCATTACCATTAAAGATCTTCAGGACTATCGCAAGCAAAATGAAAAACTGGTCGATTGTGTCACGATCACCAAAATGCCCACCAAATACGGTGATTTTATGGCCTATGCTTATGTCAATAAGCTTAACGGCGAACACCATGTGGCCCTGGTAAAGGGAGATGTAAGCGGTGCTAGCCCGGTTCTGTGTCGGGTTCATTCTGAATGTTTAACCGGTGACGCCTTTGGTTCGATCCGCTGTGATTGCGGCGATCAGTTTGGGGCGGCGATGACCGCGATTGAAAAAGAAGGTCGGGGGGTACTGCTCTACATGCGTCAGGAAGGCCGGGGGATTGGTCTGATCAACAAATTAAAGGCCTATGCCCTTCAGGATATCGGCATGGATACGGTGCAGGCCAACATTGAACTGGGATTCCCGGAAGACCTGCGGGAATATTATATCGGTGCGCAGATTTTAAACGACCTGGGCATCAAAAAACTCCGGCTGCTAACCAATAACCCTAAAAAAATCGACGGTCTTTCGGAATTTGGTCTGGAAATGGTGGAGCGGGTTCCCATCCAAATGGAAGCCAACTATCATGATCTGTTTTATCTAAAAACCAAACAGGCAAAAATGGGCCATATTTTAAATTATAACTAAAACCTAGTGATAAACTGCCGTACCGACCAATGACCAAGTGGTCAGACCCTTGTTAATCTGTTGTTTGCTGCACCATGCGAAATTCGCTATGCTCCTTTCGCATTGGTCGCGGGCAGTCGCCAACTACAAGCAAGCTTGTGATTGGCTCGTTGCCTTCGCGAAGGATCGGACAGTCTATCGACTGTTTGCCCCGATGCGTAGGGTCTGACCCCTTGGTCACAACATGATGTAATAATTGTCGGTACTAAGTTAGTGGATTGAAGCATCGCTTGCGCACAGGGTAGACCCCTCTATTTAGATATAACAGCTTGAAAGGAATAACGATGAATAGTTTTAATTTTAAGATACCACAGGAGATTATTTGTGGGGCGGATAGTATTGAAAAATTACCGGAGCTGCTGGTTAAGCAGGGGCTTAAGAAAGTGATGGTGATTTCGGATCCGCTGCTGCAGCAGCTGGGGATGGTCGCTAAGATCACTGATAGCTTAGGTCGGGCGGGGCTTGCTTTTGATAGCTTTGTCGACGTTGAGGCTAATCCCTCGGTGGAAACGGTTGAGCTGGCGACGGCGGCTTTTACTGCCAGTGGAGCGGATTGTCTGATTGCTCTGGGTGGTGGTTCGCCGATGGATGTTGCCAAGGCGGTCGGGGTGCTGGCTAAGTTTGGTGGTACGATTACTGATTATGAGGGTGCCCATCTGGTTCCCGGCGCGATTATTCCGCTGATTGCGATTCCCACCACGGCTGGTACTGGCTCGGAGGTGACGGCTTTTGCGGTGATTACCGACCGTTCCCGCAATTACAAGCTGACAGTCTTTAGTTATGAACTGATCCCAGCTTTTGCGGTACTGGATCCCAGCCTGGTGATGACGGCGCCGGAAAAAATCGCCGCTGCCTGCGGGATTGACGCCCTGGTCCATGCCATTGAGGCCTATCTGTCCAAGGCCGCCTCACCCTTTTCCGATGCGATGGCGGAAAAGGCGCTGGAGCTGATTGGTGACAATATCCGCCTCTTTGTCGCTGATCGCAGCAATCCTGAAGCGGCGGCGGCGATGCTCTATGGCAGTATGTTTGCCGGGATCGCCTTTGCCTGGGCGCGGTTGGGCAATGTCCATGCTATGGCGCATCCGCTGGGTGGCTACTTTGATGTCCCGCATGGGGTCGCCAATGCGGTCTTGCTACCAACAGTGCTTAAATATAATGCCCTGGCTGATACCGGTCGCTATCAAAAAATTTACCAGTATCTCAAGCCAGGCCAGGATACGGCTGCTTTTAATCCTCAGACTTTGGTCGATGAGATCCGCAGCCTGACCGCTGCATTGGGGATTCCTCAAACTCTCAGTGAGGTCGGTGTGACCGCCGATAAGATCCCAGCCATGGCCGCAGACGCCATGAAAAGCGGCAATATCCTGGTTAATCCCCGAGCCACCACCGTCAGCCAGATTGAAGAATTATACCGGTTGGCCTTGTAGGGTCGGATTAATTGAAGGATTGTAGTAATTAAACAGAAAAATATAGTTAAGGTGTCAAAAATTAATTTAAGCCATTAAAAATAGGATGGTGATTTTGCAACATAGCTCTCAGTCAACATATTGCATGAAAAATCGAAAAGATTACTTTTGAAGATCAAACCAAATATAACGTTAAAAACAGCAGAGGCCGCACTATGCGTCACTGCTGTTTTTTTTGCGTTGCCAAAATACCCGATCCTTAAATAGACTGAATTTTCTTAATTTTAAGTGCTTAATGACGCTACTTTTTAAAACAAGTGGTTAGCGACTGATTCAAAGGGGCATATAATACTAGCGAGATAATCAAAAATTCTTTTATCGAATTTCAATAATAGAATTACAATAATCTAATTACAATAATAGAATTTCAATAACCGAAATTAGTGCTTTAATGCTCAGGAGGAAAAATGATAAAGTCAATAATTCTTAAACCAGCTGATAAATTGCAAAGGTGGTGGCCGGGATGGCGTTAGAAAGCTTATTTAATCACATCAAGCTCAGGGAATCCTCATCGCTTTCAGAAAAGGACCAGTTTTATCCGGAAAACCGCCATCATTCTCAGGAAATGATGAAAATTGGCACCTGGACCTATGAAATGGGCAGCGATACAATCTACTTTACCGATGAATATTATCATATTTTTGAAACGGTTCCCGATCAGATGGGAAAAGATGCTGATTCTTACTTTCAGTATATTAGTGAAAAGGATCTAAGCAAGGTCAGAAATGCCCGCGAGCTGGCCTTTGCGGGACAGGATCAGAAACTGGTCTACCAGATTGTCACTGCCCGGGGAAATCACAAATTTGTACGCGAAAAAACCCGGACGCTGCTCGATAAAAGCGGTCAGCAGGTTAAGATTATCGGTGCGATTCAGGATATTACCAGCGAAAAAACATTTGAGAACAGTTTGAAAGAATTGGGTGAAAACTTAAATCTGGGGCAAAAGGTTGCCGGTTTAGGCAGCTGGAAATATAATGCCGTAAAAAAAGAAATTTTTTGGTCCGATGAAATCTATCGGATCTATGATCTTAAGTCGGAAGAATTTGGCGGTACCGTAATCGAATTAATGGACTTTACCTATCCGGAAGATCGCTATATTTTAGCAGAACTCACCCAAAAACGGCTGACTCATCAAAAATTTGACCTGCAATACCGCATTCAACTGCGCAATAAAAGCATCAAATTTCTGCGCCTGGTGGGTAAGCCAATGCTAAATGAGGACGGCCTCAATATCGATCTGGTGGGAACCATTCAGGATATTAGTGAAATTAAAAAGCTGGAAAATGAGATTGTTTTTATCAAAAAAAATCTTGAACATGCCCAGCAACTGGCACAAATTGGTAGCTGGGAAATGAACGTTGCGAAAGCCGAGAATTTCATGTCTGATGAAGCGCTGCGGATTTTTGGGATTACTGCGGCAGAATTTAAGGGCACCTTTGAGGATTTTTTCGCGCGGGTGCATCCCGAGGATCGTGACATTATTATCGCTTCAATGGCCGCGCCGCTGACAGAAGACCCGTTTGAGCTTGAGTTTAGAGTCATCCGCCCAGATAAATCAGTTCGCGAAGTTTTGCAGGTGGTCGAATTTAAGCTTGATAATAAGGGTCAGATGATCCATGTTCATGGAACCATCCAGGATATTACCGAAAAAAAAGAGTATCAACGGGCACTTGAATTAAAACAGCATGAAATTGACAAAATCCAGCAGCGGACAAAAATGCTGATCCAGGAATCCGGGGTAGTTTTTGAGATCATTACCGCCACCGGGATCATTAGCTATATAAGCGATACCTCCCAAAAGGTCATCAATTTCGATGCCGAAATGATGATCGGCAAGAGTGTCTACGATTATTATGACCACGATGACGCCGTCTATTTAAGGGGCTTGATTCATAGCGCCATTGAAAATAAAGCAATCACCGAAACGGGGATTATTAGCTTCGCTGGCAAGACTGAGACACCTAAATATCTGGAAGTCCATATCCAGAATTTTCTTGATCATCCGATTATCCAGGGGCTGGTACTTGATTTTCGGGATGTTACCAATCGCATTATTTTGCAGCGCAAAATAGAAAAGCTGGCCTCTTATGATGAAACCACTGCCCTACCCAAACCTAATCAATTTAAAAAGGAGCTGACCGAAAAATGTCTCAAAGCTGATTCGCAGCAAAGCAGTCTGATTGTTATGATGCTGGACTTTGAAGGCTTTAAGGAGATCAATGATTCGCTCGGCGCTAAGGTCGGGCAGCTGCTGATTATTCAGATTGTTTTGCGGCTGCGCCTATTGTTAGGAAAAGAGGTGCTGATTTCGCGGTATTCCGAAGACCATTTTGCGATCGTCATTGAAGGGCTAATTAATTTAGAAGCCTACCATGCCAGGGTGGTCGAAGTGATTGAGTTCTTTGAGCGCTCCTTTAAAGTTGATATTTATGAATTTGATATCAATGTCAATGTCGGGGTCAGTGTATATCCACTCGAGAAACAGGCACACGATGTTGACAGGGGGGCTGACCAGGCGCATGATGAAATTGAGCAGCTGATTCAATATGCCAATACCGCGCTGGTCTGGTCAAAAAAAGAGGGTCGCAACCGCTGCCGTTTTTTTTCCGCTGAGCTCAATATCCAAAATTACAAACAGCTGCAACTGCGCAACGATATGCGATTAGCTGTCAAGAGTGAACAGTTTATGGTCTTTTATCAGCCGATGGTGCAGTTAAGTAACAACCAGATCTTGGCGGTTGAAGCACTGATCCGCTGGAGTCACCCGGATTGGGGGATTGTTTCTCCTGATGAGTTTATTTTCCTGGCCGAAGAAACCGGAGCAATTGTTGAAATCGGCAAATGGACGCTTAAAAAGGTCTGTCAAGATTATCATA
Organism: uncultured Acetobacterium sp.; assembly: GCF_927416815.1. Classification (NCBI taxonomy): domain Bacteria; kingdom Bacillati; phylum Bacillota; class Clostridia; order Eubacteriales; family Eubacteriaceae; genus Acetobacterium; species uncultured Acetobacterium sp. Next base: position 5,900 of record NZ_CAKMJU010000001.1, read on the forward strand.
ATTGGATCTTAAAGGGCTATCAACCATTTTATATTTCGGTGAATTTTTCCAGCATCCAGTTTTACGAACGCGATTTTGTCAAAAACATCACCGAAATCCTGGCCGAGTATGCGGTCGATCCTAAATATCTGATCGTTGAACTGACCGAAAGCCTGATCATCGAAAATGCGCACAAGGCCATCGCCGATATTAAAAAGCTTCAGCAAGCCGGGATTAAGGTGGCGCTCGATGATTTTGGAACGGGCTATTCCTCGCTGAGTTATCTGCAGCATTTTAATATCGATATGATTAAAATGGATGCGTCTTTCTTAAAGAACGTGGTAAGCGACAAAACCACCGCCATCATTGCCAGGACGATCATCAATTTGACCAAGGAGCTGCGCATCAAACTGGTTTGTGAAGGGATTGAGAACTGGGAACAGCTGGCCTTTTTGAGGGAAAATAATTGCTATGCCGGACAAGGCTACCTTTACGCGCGACCGATGCCATTTTTAAAAATTAATGAGCTGTTAGCAAAAGGCAAATGCCGACCACTACTCAGCGATGCCACCTTTAAGCCCCAGGCTGAGCGACGTAAATCTTTCCGCCAGCCATTACGAGATTTGTTAAAGACCGATTTGACAATTCTAAAAATAAAAGACAAAAAAATGAATGTTGGGAATTCCAAAGCGCTGATCAAAAACATTGGCCCCGGGGGCTTATCCCGGATTTCGAGTAAAAGCATAGAAATTAAGCAATTTCAGCCAAATCAGTGCTCACAAACCGCATAAAACGGTAAAAATAATCC
>NZ_CAKMJU010000002.1:0-72289 GCF_927416815.1 uncultured Acetobacterium sp.
CGAATCAGGTCATAATAATCAGAAAAAATATGCTGTAAAATACTCATGCTTTAATTTTACAACAAATCAAAGATAAAGAAAACCAAAAAACCCCTCAAGATTGAGGGGCAGGGGTGTTGACGTGCCGTAGGCACTTTTTTAGTGGTTGATTATTTCATGAATATAGAAAACGGTAATCATCGAAAGGGCAATATCCGGTGAAAATTTACTTAAGAAAGTCGACATCCGTTCTGGACTGAGATCGCTTCGGATACTCAAAAATACGATATAAAAGGTAATGAAATTATACCACAGAAGGTTGCTAGTGGCGGGGGTTAAAAAACTTCCGATGATTTTAGGATTGTCCAATAGGGTGAGGTTTTCATCTAAAAGCCGGTTTAGCTCTTTAAGGATTGCCTGAATGAAAAAATCAACAGGATAGTTTTCCAGTCGTGGCACACCAACGCTTTTTCCAGTAATTTCCAGCATCGCAAGGCCAAGGGGCTGATTTTTAAAAGCGGTTTTCTGCAACAGACTTTCCAGCGCTTTTACAACATCGCTTTGACTGGCATCGGCCGATAGGCTGAGTAAGGCCAGCATTTTGTGCATTTGTTTTTGGTTTGATAGTGGTTGCCCCAGCTTGTTGATAAATTTTCTAAAAAAGGCACTACTTTTATTGGTGTTCAAATAAAAATATCGGCCTTCCAAACGGCCAAAGACTTTTAAAGCATCCAGATAACCTAATTGGATATTCTGCTCGATTTGCTTGGAATTAAAATCGAGCAGCCCACCAAGATATTCGGAATTATTGACCGTAATGATCTTGGCATCTTTATCCCGTACCGATTTGCGCATCCCGATCACCGGGAATTCCACCGAAATAATCTGGTTGAAATGCTGGTCCAGCATAAAATTGATCGGAACATTATCAAAAAATCCCCCATCGAGATAGGTTTTACCATCGATTTCCTGCTTCTGAAAAATCGGTAGCGCAGCACTGGCCAGTAAATAGTCAATCAACTGGCCTTCTGGAATATCTTCAATCATCAGTTGACGTGGTTTGAGGCTGCTAATATCAACCGTTACCAGTCCGAACCGAATCGTTGAACGTCGGATGCTGTCTTCGCAGATCAACCGGGTCAGATTGTGGCGCAACGGCGAGATATCCAAACCGTCGGAAAAAAGTGCGGCTAGAAAACCGGTTCTGAAAATATCAAAACTCTCTTTTGACCACTTCTCCACATAGGTATTGGTCATTTTTTTATTTAAATCAAGAACCTGGTTAATGGTCAGATTAGACCAGAATTCCATGGCAATTTGATAGTCATCCTGGGCAATCATGGCAGCGTTTAGTGCCCCGACGGAGGTTCCGATTACTGCGCCAAGAGCGTAATCACTTTCTTTAAGCGCCTTCCAGACACCCATTTCAAAGGCTCCTTTAGCACCACCACCACTGAGAACCAGACCGTACTGTTGTTGCGACATTGAATGTTCACCTCTCTGTTATTAAGAAATGCCAGCTAAAGAATCTTTATTAGTAATACATACCGTTCATCAGACCACCTAGCATTCCCATACCACCAACTCCGATACAAGCGATGCAAGCAAAGACCATCAGTACCGTAAAGGCTATCCCGATAATAGAACAAATCAGACCAGCCATGGCCATGCCGGTAGGTAAGCCTTGAAGTTTTTGTTCCTTCATCGCGATCATCCCAAAAATAAGACCCACGGCTCCGGTGACCAGACCGCTGCCAATCAAGGTGATAAAGCTGACGATTGAGAAGATCCCGAGAGTCAGCGCCAGGATTGATTTTGAATCATAGGTTTCGACGATAACCCCTTCCGGATGGCGTTCATCGTAAGCATCGCGATTACGGATAATAAAGACAAAAATAGGACCGAGAAAAGGGAAGATAATGCTGAGAACCAGATATAGTACCCGGTGATCTTTGTCATAAATACTGTAAAGCCAGAACTGGGCGGCATAATAGTAGACGCTTAGTGCCAGCGATAGCAGGATTCCGATAAAGGCACCCAGATAAGGAATGAAGCCGAGAATCACCATGACAGCAGTTAAGGCCAGACCCATCAAGGGAAGAAAGAGTTTGGCATAGGGAATATGCCAGCTGCTGATGGAAACATCATCATTGATCAGTTCACCCATTAGATAGCGGTTGGCTAAGGGAATCCAGGCTAACCAGGGGTTATCGATATTGCGGTTTTTAGCCATGGTATAAAGACCAAGGGAATTAAAAATGTAGCAAATAAGTCCGATGACCAGACTAATTGCTAAGATAATACCAAGAACTGACATAATAACTGGCATAATTGCCCAAAAACTGTCCGGCTGGGAAGAAAAATCTCCCAAATAACCATCATAAAGATCCATAATAATACCTCCTAATAATTTCGGATACAGTGATTATACCCTAAAGCGCTGCAAATATCTAATCTTTCAAGTGTTTTTGATAAAGGGTCTGGGGAACTTTAATGATAAAAAGTAATCCTAATGCAATAATAATCAGGCTGATAAATTGCGAAGTGGAGAGCATTCCAATGTTACCGCGGGGATCCGAACGAAAAAATTCATTGATAAAACGAAAGATTCCTGAAGCGATTAAGTAGCACCCGGTGGTCAAGCCAGGGGTTTGACTTTTATTAAGCACGATCACCAAAACCAGGGTCAGGATAAAAAGAAAGCTTGACTCGGTTAATTGAGCGGGAAACAGGCCCACGCCTGAAGGCGGGTAGGCACCGATTGGATAGTGAACGGCGTAGGGGCCATCGTAGGGAATCCCGTAGCAGCAGCCATTAAAAAAACAGCCGATCCGACCAAAGGCCTGAGCAAGAGCCAGGCAGGGAACCGCAATGTCGAAAAATTTTACCGCATCAAGATGATAAACCTGGGTATAGAGAAATCCCCCCAGGATTCCGCCAATCAGTCCGCCATAAAAAATCGCTCCGCCAGTGGCAAGCCGAATCAAGGCGGTTTCCGGGCTGGCAATCAGATTCGGTAAATCGATCAGAATGTATAGCAATTTAGCTCCTGTGATGCCACCGATGATGCCAAAAAGTCCAAAAAACATCGCATCCATGGTCGTAATATCATATTTTTTAGCGGTTGGAATAGCCAGCAGAAAACCGCATCCGGTGCCAATTAGAAACAGGACGCCAAAGGTTGGAATGGTGCATTGAAAGATACCAATAAGGGGGTACATAAAACTCCTTTCATGGGGAAGGTAGGGATAAAAATAGCTCCACTTGATTCTCAGATAAAAAAAATAGACGATTCTCATCGTCTATTTTTAGCGCATCAATCAAGCGAACATCGCGGCTGTGCCTAATAATCCGACACAGGCCACACAGGCAATCAGAACGAGTGCGCACAGGGCAAGCCCGATGATATTAAGCACCAAACCGGCGGTAGCCATGCTATTTGGCTTAAAGCCTTCCATCTCACCAGCTTTACGGATCTGGATGGCAAAGATTAAACCAATGACCGCACAAATAATACCGATAATGGTAAAATAACTAAACCAGATGCTAACCAAGGATACGATTCCCAATACCAGCGAAGCAATGGCCTTATTATTATACTGTTCCATATAAGCCTCCTAAAGTAAAATTATTTCTCTCCTTAGAATACTCCTGTTGCGAAAAAATGTCAAGAATTATGAATTTCCTTTAACTTATCGACCAGATCAAAGGCAACGTGATTGATCGTTTGGGAACCGGCCACAAGAACCAGATCATTGGGCGATAGGTGGTCAGTCAAATGATTGACAATATCCTCAAAGGCTGAAATGGTGACAGTTGGGATACCATACTTTGCTTCAATCGCTTTTTGCAGATCTTCAGAATAAATATTCCAGTCATTGCCCTCCCGATCGGAATAAATATCGTTGAGAATGACGTAATCGGCTTTGGCAAAGGCGTCGACAAAATCATCAAAGAAAAAGAAGGTTCGGGAATAAGTATGGGGTTGAAAAACGACCCATAGTTTATGGTGTTCATAATTGAGACAGGCATCTACGACCACCTTTAATTCGGTCGGATGATGGGCATAATCCTCGTAAACGTTGATGCCGTTGACCTCACCGCGGAACTCAAAACGGCGTTTGGCGCCGCTGAATTTTGCCATCCCCGTGATCGAGGTTGCCACCGGGATATTGAGGAAGTCGCCACAGATAATCGCCGAGAGCGAATTAAGGACATTATGTTGACCGGGAATAATGAGTTGATAATGGCCATAAAAAGCACCGTTTTTGTAAACATCGAAGCTGGGTTTGCCAACCTTGTCATAGGTAATATTTTCGGGATACCAGTCATTGCTTTTATCCAAACCATAGGTAACCACCGGACAGGCTAAATCAGTGACGACATCGAGCGCATCCGGGGAGTCGCCATAGGCAATCATCAGTCCATCCGCTGGTAGGATTTTGCCAAAATTAGCAAAAGATTCCTTGATCTGTTTTAAGCCACCGGTAAAATAATCGAGATGATCTTCTTCGATATTGGTAATGATGCCAATCGAGTGGGAGGTTGTCAGGAAACTGTCAACATATTCACAGGCCTCAACGACAAAAAACTCTTTTCCGTCAATTACGGCATTGCCACCGAATTCATCGAGCTTGCCGCCAATACTGAGGCTGGGTCGTAGTTCGGCATGTTGGAGCAAGCAGGCAACCATCGAAGAGGTCGTGGTTTTGCCATGGGTGCCGGAAACGGCGATGGTTTTATCAAAGATATGGGAAAAAAGACCCAAAAAATCAGAACGTTCGATTTTGGGAAGATTCAAATCGCTAGCTTTAACCATATCCGGGTTATCCTCATGAATGGCAGCAGAATAAACGACACAATCGGTATCCGCAGGAATGTTTTTATAGTCGTGGCCGATATGAATCGTAATGCCCAGACTTTCCAATTTTTCAGTGTAGGATGAAGCAACCATATCAGAACCTTCAATGATGAAACCCTGAGATAAAGACATCGTCGCAAGACCACTCATGCTGCTTCCGCCAATGCCAATGAAAAATAATTTATTAATCGGTCGGTTAAATTTGTTTTCTAGTTGTGCTTTCAAATAATTAGCTCCTTTGTCGGTAATAAAATCTTAATTATTTCTTAACGATTTAGCTAAAAGTGTTGATTGCCTGGTCAGGCATAGTCATGAAACAATCAGAATACCAATCATAATTGGGAAAAACACTTTGAACCGAATTATAACACAGGTCTTTCCACCGAGTAAAGATTAAAAAAAACTTGCACTTTCATTAAAATATGAATAATATTATAGAGAATGAGAATAATGTTCGGATTTTAAAAAATCGATCATAGGTGAAAAATGAAAAAGAATGAAAGAATCAGTGTTATCACAAAAATTTTGTCAGACCATCCCAACCAGGTTTTTAGCTTCAATTATTTTACCGATTTACTAGAAGCAGGAAAATCAAGTGTCTGTGAAGATGTGGCGATCGTCAAGAATGCTATCGAACTAACCGGTAGCGGTTATATCGAAACTTTTTCCGGGGCATCGGGGGGGGTTGTCTATCATCCCCAGGTTACCAGCGATGAGGAGCTGCTGATCCTCAAAGATATTGCTGATCAGCTCCAGTCTCCGACCCGAAAAATTCAGGGCGGTTTTGTTTATTATAGTGATATCCTCTCGAATCCGCGCTATTCTAAAAATATTGGTCGGATAATTGCTTCAAAATATGGACAAATGGGGATTGAATATGTCATCACCACCGAAACCAAGGGAATCCCTGCGGCGATGGAAACAGCCCACTACCTAAATGTGCCAATGGGCTTGATTCGGCGTTCCAACCGGGTAACTGAGGGGGCGACGACCAGTGTAAATTATATTTCCGGGTCATCCAACAAAATTAATACCATGTATCTGAGCCGGCGCATTGACCTCAAGAACAAAAAAGTGCTGGTGATTGATGATTTTATGAAGGGCGGCGGAACCGCCAAAGGAATGACCAACCTGATGGAAGAGGTGGGCGCTGAAGTAATGGGAATATGTGTTATCTTTGTGACCCGGTCGCCGGCTGAAAAGCTGGTTGAACAGTTTACTCCGCTGATCTGGATGGATGACGAAAATCTGGAAGCTGGATTGCAGGTTTTTCTGCATTCTGAAAGCTGAAAAATTGAAAGAAGCATCGCTCATCAAAACGCACATTTGAACATTAAAGAGACGCTTAAATGAAAGAAAATTTTTGTTTTTTTAAACCCTTTTTGAAAATAATAAGAATCGAAAAAATTTAAGGTTTTTGTTTTAATATAGTTGAATTTGTGTTAGTATATACCTAGAATTAGACATGTGACTTTATTTCAAAGGGGAGGCTTACGAGATGGAAATAACGGACGTAAGAGTACGGAAAACGTATCCAGAGGGAAAAATGAGAGCAATTGTCTCAGTTACTTTCGATGATCAATTTGTTGTTCATGATATTAAGGTAATTGAGGGTCAAAGCGGATTTTTTATTGCGATGCCCAGTCGAAAAACGCCGGATGGTGAATTCAAGGATATTGCACATCCCATTAACATGGGTACCCGTCGCGAGATGCAGGAGAGTGTCCTGCGAGCTTACGAAAAGGCCATAGAAGAGGATAATCAAGTAACCAATGAAGAAGAAGCAGCAGTTGAACTAGAAGTAGATTACGAAGAAGAATAAAAAATTAAAAATTTAAAAGAAAAAGGGGAAGTACTTCCCTTTTTTTGTTGTTGTTAATAATTATTACAGTAGTGGAGATGAAAATGAACCATTCTAAAACCATCATATTGGCAGCCGGGGAAGGAACCCGGATGCGGTCTCACAAACCCAAGGTGCTCCATCAGGTCTGCGGCGAGAATATTCTGGATTATGTGATTGCCGTCAGTCAGGCATCAGGAATTTCAGAGATTGGCGTGATTGTCGGGTTTCAGGCCGAACTGGTCAAAGAAAGCCTGCCACCACAGATCTCTACCTATCTCCAGCAAGAACAGCTGGGTACCGGACATGCCGTTTTGCAGGCACTGCCCTTTTTTGAGGCGCTTGAAGGAAACCTGATCGTGTTAGTTGGCGATGCCCCGCTGATCAGGGCAGAAACCCTGACCGGTCTGATTGCGGCGCACGAAACCGGCGGCTATGCCGCAACGGTTTTAACGGCAGAATTTGATCAGCCGCGCGGCTATGGCCGGATGATCAAAAACAGAAGTGGGGAGTTACTTAAAATTGTTGAAGAGAAGGATGCTGACCCGGCTGAAAAAGAGGTCAAAGAAATCAATTCGGGGATGTATTGCTTTGACGCCCAGGCGCTGATTCTGGCGCTTAAGGAATTAAAAACAGATAATGTCCAGGGCGAGTATTATCTCACCGACGTCATCGAAATCCTGCGGAAAATGGGGAAAACTGCCGGTACCTATGTAACAATCGACCCCGAAGATATCCAAGCCGTCAATTCCCGGGTGCAGCTGGCTGAAGCTGAAACAGTGATGCGAAAACGGATTAATCGAAGGCTGATGGAGGCTGGGGTGACCATCATTGATCCGGCAGCCACCTATGTAGGATCCAGAGTACAGGTTGGACAGGATACGATCCTCTATCCCGGGGTTATCCTGGACGGTGCGACCGAGATTGGGAAAGATTGTGTCATTGGCGCAAATAGTCGGTTAGTGGACACCAAAATTGGGAATAATGTTACTATCCAGAGCTCGACAATTTTAGAGAGCAGCATCGATGATTACACCAACGTTGGACCTTACGCTTATATTCGTCCAGGCAGCCAGATTGGCAAGCATTGTAAAGTTGGCGATTTTGTCGAGATTAAAAATTCCACCATGGCTGATGGCGCAAAAGCTTCACACCTGACCTACATTGGCGATGGCGACGTCGGTGAAAATGTCAACCTGGGTTGCGGCACCGTTTTTGTGAATTACGATGGCAAAAATAAACACCGGACGATCGTCGAAAAGAATGCCTTTGTTGGTTGCAATACCAATCTGATTGCCCCGGTAACGGTTAAAGAAGGTGCCTATATCGCGGCCGGCTCGACCATCACGGACGATGTCCCGGAAGACAGTCTGGCAATTGCCAGAGCCAGACAGGTTAATAAGGTCAATTATTTAAAAAAGTAACACACCAGATGATTAACAAAAAAATAGAAAATAGAGAAGATTAAGAAGAGGTAAAAAACGCATGGATGGAAAGTATAGTGGAATTAAGATTATTGCTGGGAACTCAAATATGCCATTGGCACAGGAAATTGCCGAATATTTAGAAGTCCAGCTCTGTAACGCTGAGGTGGTTTCCTTTAGTGACGGAGAACTTGGCGTCAACGTTTTTGAATCAGTTCGGGGGGCAGATGTTTTTGTGATCCAGTCGACCGGCACCCCGGTAAATGAAAATTTGATGGAATTGCTAATTCTGATCGATTCCATGAAACGTGCTTCGGCAGGACGAATTAATGCCGTGATCCCTTATTATGGCTATGCCAGACAAGATCGCAAGGCGAAATCCCGGGATCCGATCACCGCTAAACTGGTGGCAAACTTGCTAACCACCGCTGGTGCTGACCGGGTTATCACGATGGATCTGCACTCGAACCAGATTCAGGGTTTCTTCGATATTCCCCTCGATCACCTGTCAGGCAGTGCCCTGATCACGGAATATTATAAAGAGAAAAAATTGGAAAATATGGTGGTAGTTTCTCCTGATGTGGGTAGTGTTAAGCGATCAAGAACGCTGGCCAGAAACTTAAACTGTCCCTTTGCGATCGTTGACAAGGAACGTCCCCGCCCGAATGAAACCGCGGTGATGAATGTTATTGGCGATGTTAAAGGGAAAAACTGCATCATGATCGATGATATGATTGATACCGCCGGAACCATTACCTCTGGAGCCAATGCCCTCCTTGATCTTGGTGCCAGTTCTGTATTTGCGGCTTGTAGTCATGGGGTATTTTCCGGTCCGGCAATCCAGCGGATTCAGGATTCCGCGATTGAGGAACTGGTCACGCTCAACACTTTGTGTATTCCCAAAGAAAAACGCATCGAAAAAATAAAAATTCTTTCCACCGGAACCCTTTTCGGCCGGGCTATTGACTATGTTCACTTTGGCCGGTCACTGAGCAAGCTTTTTGTGGGAAGATACGTATAGGAAAGCCGATGCATCTGATTGTCGGATTAGGGAACATCGGTAAAGAATACCATGGAACCCGTCATAATATTGGTTTTGAAACCCTTGATTATCTCAGTGATAAAAAAGGAATCACGATCACTAAAAAAGAACAACACGGAGTAACCGGCGTCTATCGTGAAGATGGACGAAAAATTATGCTGGCCAAGCCGACCACCTATATGAATAATAGTGGACTTTGTGTGGCTGGGCTAATGAATTTCTATAATATCCCGATAGAGAACCTGCTGGTGATCTATGACGATATTGATCTGGCCACCGGCGATGTGCGGATCAGGCAGCGCGGTAGCGCCGGTACCCATAATGGCATGCGCTCGATTATTTCGCATCTGGGAAATCCGGAATTTTCGCGCATTCGGATCGGCATCGGCCGACCCCGGATCGGTTCAGAATTGGTTCACTATGTTTTGGGTCGTTTTCCTAAAAGCGAATTTCCGGCGATCGAAAATGCTGTGATCGAAGCCGCCAAGGGAATTGACATTTTTGTCAAAGACGGTGTTGATCTGGCGATGAACCGCATTAATGTCAGAAAAAAAACGGCAGAAAAGAAACCGCCAGAAAAAAAACTGGCAGACCAAAAGTCTGAAGCAAGAGCAGTGCAAGAAGAATTAAACTAGCATAAAAGACGCGAAAAATCAAAACAAAAGACAAAGATTAAGACGTGTGAAAAGAATACAAACAGGTGCCTGGGTTTAAAACCCGGGCTATCCGTGTTTTAAAATGAAAGAAGAGCTCATGGAATTACTTTATCAAAACCTCTTGAAGGCCGAATCGATCCAAACGATATTGAACAGTTTATCGCCAGGAGAAATCATCAATCTCTCCAATGTCAACAACAGCTTTAAAGAAGTGCTTACCGGACTGATCATCAGACAGCAGCAAAATCGGATTCTATATGTTACAGCAAGCGATTATCAGGCTCAGAAAACAGCTGAAAATCTGGTGAAAATTCTGGGAGATCAGGTACTTTACTTGCCGGCAGAGCCGATTCATGACTATTTTGCCGATGTTCATAGCCAGGAAATCAATCATCAGCGCTTGCTGGTGTTTGAAAAACTATTGTCAACGCAGCGCTTTGTGGTGGTGATGGGAGCAGAAACCCTGTTAAAGAAACAAATGCCCAAAGAAAAATTTCAGGGACTGGGTTTTTCGCTGGCAGTCGAGGATAGCTGGGATCCGATGATTCTGAATAAAGGTCTTTTTGAACTGGGGTATGAAGCCGTTTCTCAGGTCGAGGCCAGAGGCCAATTTGCTCACCGGGGTGGGATCATCGATGTTTTTTCGACTACTGGTGGAGAAGCCTACCGGATTGAATTTTTCGGTGATACCATTGAATCGCTGCGAACCTTTGACCCCCAAACCCAGCTATCAACCGGTTCGGTTGAGCAAGTGTCGATTTTACCTGGTCGGGAAATAATTTTAAATGAAGATGAACGGGCTAATGCGCTAAAAAAAATAATCAAAAGTTATCGCGATAACCCCGGTTATCAAGCGCTGATCGAACGGATCAGCGAAGATCCGGGGAGTCATGATGAGACCCTGTTTTCCTTTATCAAGTCCGAGGGGATGCTGTTGGATTATCTGGGAGATGTTTTGGTTATTTGGGATGAACCGCCCCGGATCAAAGAAGCACAGACTGTTTTTGTCAATAAACTGCACCGTGATTTTTTGACCCTGACGGATGAACAGTTGATGTTTCCTGAAGAAAAAAATAAATTCTACTCATTTTCAAAAATTGAGAAGGCCCTCGAGCACCAGGCCCAGTTAAGGCTCCACCTTTTCACCGCCAGGGGCAAAAAAGGGATGGCCCTCGATTTAGGGGTCAAGGAAAACGATTCCTTCTTAGGTCAGGTTCCCCGCTTTATCGAATTTGTCCAAAAGCAGCTCGAAAAAGATGCCATTATCCATCTGCGGGCTCGTGATGAAGCGGGGCGCGAAAAGCTCAAAAGCATTTTAATCGATGCCGATATTCACCGCTTTAGCAATGAGGCGTCACCAGGGGTTCAGCTGGTCACCGGCGAAATCAGCGGCGGCTTTGAAATGACTGCAGAAAAGCTCATCTGTATGAATCAAAGTGAGATCATCAAAGAAGCACCCCGCGAAAAAAAACGTCGCCGCCAAAAGGGACGCAAGATCGATTCCTTCACGCAATTGAATCAGGGTGACTTTGTCGTCCATGATACCCATGGCATCGGGGTCTACCGGGGCATTGAACAACTAAAAATCGATGAGACCATTAAAGATTTACTGGTTATCGAATACGCCAACGATGCTAGGTTCTATTGTCCGGTGGATCAGATGGATGCGATCCAGGTTTATGTCGGAACCGGTGAGAAAAAACCGAGAATTAACCAGTTGGGTACCAATGACTGGAATAAATCCAAATCCCGGGTCAAAGCCGCCGTTGAAGAAATGGCCGATGAACTGATTGCCCTTTATGCCAAACGGCAAAATTTAAAGGGCTATGCTTTTGGTCCGGATTCCAGCTGGCAGCAGGAATTTGAGGATTCTTTTCCCCATGAGGAAACCAACGATCAGCTCCAGGCCGTCGACGAGATCAAGGAGGATATGGAATCGACCCGACCGATGGATCGGCTGCTCTGTGGCGATGTCGGCTATGGTAAAACCGAGGTTGCCCTGCGAGCCGTCTTTAAAGCGGTGATGGAGGGAAAACAGGTAGCCTTGCTGGTGCCGACCACGATCTTAGCCCAGCAACATTATCAGACCGCCTTAGACCGGTTTAAAAAATATCCGGTCAGCATTGGTCTGCTCAGCCGCTTTCGGTCTAAATCCGACCAGGACAAGACTTTAAAGGAACTGGCCGCCGGCCAGGTGGATCTGATCATCGGCACCCATCGGCTATTATCAAAAGACGTCATTTTTAAAGATCTGGGGCTGTTGGTGGTAGATGAGGAACAACGGTTTGGCGTCGGACATAAGGAACGGATCAAACAACTCAAAGAAAATGTCGATGTTTTAACCCTCAGTGCCACCCCGATTCCCAGAACCTTGCACATGTCGATGATCGGGGTCCGCGATATGAGTGTCATCGATGAGCCGCCGGCCGGTCGTCGGCCGGTACTGACCTACGTCATGGAATATAATGAAGCCATCGTCAAAGATGCGATCGAGCGGGAACTGGCCCGACAGGGTCAGGTCTATTTTGTCCACAACCGAATCCACGATATCTTTGAAGTGTCGCGAAAAATTCAGAAGCTGGTTCCTGAAGCCCGGATTGTGGTCGCCCATGGCCGGATGACCGGTCAGGAGCTGGAAGACATCATGGTCGATTTTTTAGAGCGGGAGTATGATGTCCTGATAACCACCACCATCATTGAATCGGGACTGGATATTAAAAATGCCAATACCCTGATCATCGATAACGGTGATTATATGGGTCTGTCGCAATTGTATCAGCTCCGCGGACGGGTGGGGCGGTCTGATGTTCAAGGCTACACCTATGTGACCCATCGGCCCAAGGTGCTCTCGGAAATTTCCCAGAAGCGCTTAAAGGCCATCAAAGACTTTACTGCCTTTGGTTCGGGCTTCAAAATTGCCCTTCGGGATCTGGAAATCAGAGGCGCTGGGAATATTCTGGGTGCGGCTCAGTCGGGCAATCTGGCCATTATTGGTTATGAACTCTATTGCCGGATTCTCGATCAGGCCATTCATGAGCGGCTGGGTAAAGAAATCGATTTCCCAACCAGCGAGCTGATGATCAATCTCAATGTCAGCAGTTATATTCCCGAAAATTATATTGCCGATGAGGAACTCAAATACGATATCTACAAGAAGTTGTCCTATGTGAAGTCACGGATAGATTATGACGAGCTGGAGGATGAGCTGTTGGATCGCTTTGGGGAAATCCCTGATGGGGTCTATAATCTGATGGCTCTGGCGATGATCAGACATCTGGGCAGATCGCTGGGGATGATCGAAATTCGGGAACGGGGCAACAGTGTGTTACTGACCTTTGACAATACCAGAGAAATTCCAATTCCTGATCCACAACTGATGCAGGCGCTGTATAATACTTATAATATTAAGTTCAATGCCGGAAAAGGCGATCAGATCCGCTGGCGGATTGTTTTAAAACATGAACAGGATCAGGCTTATCTTAAAGCCCTGGGTGAATTTCTGGGACAACTGGTTTCATCGAAGAATTAAGGTAAAGTCCAGTTGTAGTATGTTAAACTGGGCAAGGTTTAATGATATAATAATTTATTAAGAAGAGGAGAACGACAAAAATGAAGAAATCTCGGATCGTGGCGCTAATGCTGACAGGTGTTATCTGTGTCAGTCTTTTTGCTGGAGGTTGCAGTTTGGTTAAGGTAAATCCTGAACAGGATAAGAAGGTGGAAATCGCAGAAATTGATGGAACCCCTTTGTTAAAAGAGAGTTTTAATAACTATATGGCCTATTATCAGATGTATTTTGATGCCAGCGGGATGACCTTCCCAACCGAAACGGAGCTGACTGAGCTGAAAAAAGACATCCTGGATGATCTGGTTCGGGTCGAAACCCTTACTGCTAAAGCAAAAAAAGATGGGGTGACCGTTGATGAAACCGGGATATCAGACAATGCCACCAGCATGTTGGAATCCTTAAAAACAACCCTGGGTGAAGAAAAATATGCTGCGGTTTTAGAAAAGAATAATACCGACTCCGCATCATTTGAAGCATTTTTAAATAAATTTCTGTTGGATTACAGTTATGCCAATACCATGGAAACAAACTACAATAATACCTTAAAAGCTGATCCCAGCAAAGAACTAGATACTGTTGTGGGAACAGTTGGTAAGGATGAGGTTAAGAAAGATGTATACAATTATCGGCTGGCCAATGAGGAGTTATTAACCTATTACCAGACCCAACAGGCATTAAAAAGCGACGATGAAAGCATGAAAGCTACTAATGAAACGATCTTTAATACCATTGCGGAGCAAAAAGCGCTGGCTCAATACGCGGAAGAAAAGAAACTGACAGCTGACCAGACTAATATCGACAGCTATGTGACGACCCAGGAAGCATTTGTCAATTATCTGCTACAGGGTGATGAAGGGCTGCAAGAGTTCCTGGATACAAAGTTTTTAACGATTGCCCAGTTTAAAGAGTTTATGAAACAGGATGCGACCGCATCGGCTATTTCGAAAGCGGTTCAAGCTGATCTGGAAACGACCGTAAAAGTTACCGATGGCGAAATCAAAAAATACTACGATGAAAACAAGGCCTCTTATGATACCAGTACCGTTTCAGCCAAACACATTTTAGCGACTGAACAATCCCTGGCTGATCAAGTTTATGCCGAAGCCAAAAATGCCAAAACAGTGGCAGAGTTCGATGCAATTATGGCAAAATACCAGACCACTGAGGGTATTTCGGAAGCAGCCGATCTGGGTGCCTTCGCCAAGAAAACCATGGTTACTGAGTTTTCAGATGCGGCCTTTGATATGGATGTGAATACCGTCAGTGAACCGGTTAAAACCGATTATGGTTACCATGTGATCTATCTTTATGATAAAAAAGACGGCGAAATACCAAGTTTGGAAGATAAAAAAGAAGAAATTACAACAACTTTAAAAAGCGAAAAAGTCACCGCAGAATTTGACAAGCTTAAAAGCAAACTGATGACTAAATTCAAAGTTAAAATTAACGACATCGTTACCCCGGCTCAAGCATATCTGCAAGAGTTAAAAACCGAACTGAATGTCAAAGTCTACGAAAAAAAAATCTAAAGACAATTTAAACATAATTGCAAAAAGCACTGGTCTTCAGTGCTTTTTGGTTGTGTATCGATAGTTGGTAAGATATAATAAAAAACAATCTGCAAAGAAGCATTAGTCAACTTGCAACAAAGCACAAAAGAGGTTTATCTATGTCAAAGCGAACATCAAATTACTTAAAGGGTGCCAGTATCCTGGTCGCGGCGGGGATCTTTTCCCGGCTGTTGGGCCTCTTTTTTAAGATACCTCTCTACCAGATGGTCGGAAGCTACGGAAATGGTATCTATGGGAATGTCACCAGTATCTACAATTTGCTGCTGATGGTTTCCACGGTTGGCTTTCCGGTGGCGATCTCCAAAATGGTGTCCGAGAGTATTGCCAAAAATGAATATGCAACTGCCCATCGGGTCTTTAAACTGTCGATTCTGATTTTAGGAGTACTGGGCGCCTTATCGAGCCTGTTTTTATTTTTTGGCGCCGAATGGATTATTGAAACAGCCAGTTGGACGGCTGAAAGTTATCCAGCTTTGGTAGCGATTGCCCTGGCACCCCTGTTTATTTCCTTTGTTTCGGCCTTTCGGGGCTTTTTTCAGGGCTTTCAAATCATGACCCCGACCGCTGTTTCACAGATTTTGGAACAGCTTGTTCGGGTTTTTCTAGGCGTTTTGTTATGCTGGGTCTTTGTCGGTCAGTTTGGGATTGGTCTGGGAGTTGGTGGAGCGGTTTTTGGTGCCACTGCCGGCGGTCTGGTGGCGGCTATTTTACTGGCCTACCTATACCGCAGCTTTGTCACCCAAAATAGACGGCTGTTAAAAACAAGAACCCGGAAACCGCAGCGTTCTAACCGGGCGCTACTCAAAAGACTGGTGATTATCTCGATTCCGGTCACCTTGACATCAGCCCTGGTGGCAATGTTTTCGACGGTCGATTCATTTATCTACGTGTCCCGCCTGGGCGTGGCTGGCATCGATGAGATAACCGCTACGATGATGTTTGGCGATTTTACCAATGCTGAGATCCTGATCACAATTCCCTTAATTATCAGCGGCAATCTGGCAGTGGCAATGATTCCGGCGATTTCGGAATCCTTTGCGATGCGCGATCGAAAAGCTATGAATCAAAAGATCGTATTGGCGATTCGGGTTATTCTATTGGTAGCATTTCCCTCCTGTATTGGTTTGTCGGTGCTATCCTACGGCATCTTTGATCTGCTCTTTCCGGGTTCACCCTATGGCGGATTTATTTTATGTACCTTTTCCTACGCGACGATTTTTATGATGCTTTCCAATACCTTTCAGAGCATTCTCCAATCGATCGACCGCTTTCGCATCCCGCTGATCAATTTGGGGGTAGCGATTATCATTCGCTTCATTACCGGTTGGATATTTTTGTCGATTCCATTTTTTAATATCCAGGGGATCGTCATCAGCAGCATGATCACCTTTGTTTATCTGACAATCGCCAATTACGCGTCGGTTAAGCGCTATACCCACATCAAGGTAGATTTTATCCACACTGCATTAAAACCCTTGATTGCGGCCGTCGTGATGGGGATTGCGGTATTCTTTAGCTATAAGTCGATCACTTCATTATTGGGGGGATTTATGGGAATTATCTTAGCAGTAATCATCGGCATCTTGATTTACTCCTTTGTGCTGGTTTTAATTAAAGGAATAACCGAAGCTGAAATAAAGCTACTGCCGGGAAGTCGAACCTTATTAAGCTATTTTCGGCGGCTTGAGCGATTAATCCCCGGCCGCAAAAATCGTCGCAGTAGACATCAGTAATCGATTCAGAAAGGAAATAAAACATGCACCAAATAGATATAGTCGGTTTGGGGCCGGGCAGTCCGGGCCAGATTACCCTCGAAACATTAGCATTATTAAAAGATCCCAGTCCCAATTTTTTCCGCACCGCGGTTCATCCGGTGATCGCTTTTATTCATGACCAAGCCATCAGATATCAGAGTTTTGATTGCTATTATGAGCAGGAAGGCTCCTTTGAAGCGGTTTACGACAAAATCGTGGCAAAGCTTATTGAAACCGCTAAAACGGTTGAAAAGCTGGTTTATGCGGTTCCTGGCAATCCGCTGTTTGGCGAAAAAACCGTTGAAAAGTTGATTTTAGCTGCGAAGGCAGAAGGGCTCAATTATCGGATTTATCCGGGCGTCAGCTTCGTTGATGTGACCTTGAATAGTCTTGAAGAAGATCCCATTCATGGACTTAAAATTATCGATGCCTTTGATTGCCTCAAAAATCCGCCCAATCCCCGGATTGGGGCGTTAGTGACCCAGGTCTATGACCAGCATATGGCTTCAGAGCTCAAGCTGCAACTAATGGAAATTTATGATCCCGAAAAAAGAGTGATCCTGCTAATCAATTCCGGGATTCCCGGCCATGAAAAAAGAGTGGAAATTTGTCTCTATGAGCTCGATCGGGTGACTGCCATCAATCACTTGACCAGCCTGTATATTCCGGCCGAAAACAAAGCCTATCAGGGATTCCAGGGTACCATTGAGATGATGAAAGCACTGCGAGCTGATGGCGGTTGTTCCTGGGATCGGAGCCAGACCCATGAAAGTCTCAGGAATTATCTGCTTGAAGAGAGTTATGAGGTTTTAGAGGCGATCGAAAATCAGGATTGGGATAATCTGGCAGAAGAATTGGGGGATGTCTTATTTCAAATTGTCTTTCATGCCGAAATTGCCAGTGAGGCTGGTCGCTTTAATATCAACCAGGTAATTGACGGGATCAATGAGAAAATGATCAGACGTCATCCCCATGTTTTTATCGATAAGGAAAGCTTTAATCCCGATCAGGTTGAAACCAACTGGGATGCGATTAAGCGACTAGAAAAAGGTGAGCCAGCAGAATCGTTGGAAAGTCCCGGATTGGCCGCTGAAATGAAAAAAATACCCAAGGCATTGCCCGCCTTAATGGAAGCTTGCAAGGTCCAGAAAAAGGCTGCCAAAGTCGGTTTTGACTGGCCGGATCCAACCGCCGCGCTTAAAAAAATTGATGAGGAAAGCCTCGAATTAAGGGCGGCACTACAGGAAAATAATGCAGAAAAGAGTGCAGAAGAGTTGGGTGACCTGCTTTTTTCAGTCGTTAATGTGTCTCGTTTACTTAACCTTCAGCCGGAAATGGTGCTCAGGAAGGCGACAGAAAAGTTCATTGGACGCTTTGAAAAAATGGAAAAAATTGCGAGTCAAGAGAAAAAATCTTTGAGTGACTATACTTTTGAGCAGTTGGATCAGGCTTGGAATCGCTCAAAAGGGCTTTAGTAGTGGAAAAAACCGAAAAAAGCAAAAAAAACTTGTAATTTACAGGCGAACGCGCGTATAATATTAAAATAGAATACTGGAAACTATCAGATGGAGGAAAAAATGAACAAATCAGAATTAATTGCCCAAATGGCAGAAAAATCGGATTTATCAAAAAAAGATTCAGAGAAAGCATTAGCTGCTTTTTTAGACACTGTGGTAGATGCCTTGAAAAATGGAGACAAGGTATCGTTGGTAGGTTTTGGAACCTTTGAGGTTAGAGAACGTGCAGCTCGTACAGGTCTTAACCCACGCACAAAAGAACCCATCGAAATAGCGGCCTCTAAAGCCCCTGGCTTTAAAGCAGGTAAAGGCTTTAAGGATGAAGTAAATAAGTAAGCAAAGTTACAGAAGCCGGGGCGATGCTCTGGCTTTTTGTTTTATTTAGGGTCTTGTTTTAAGATTTTTGATTTAGAATTGATGAGGGACACATGAGAATTGATAAATTTTTAAAGAATGCCAGAATTATCAAACGTCGGACAGTGGGAAAAGACGCCTGTGATGGGGGTCGGGTTTCCATTAATGATCAGGTCGCTAAACCGGGAGACCAGGTCAAGCCCGGGGATATTATTACCATTCGTTATGGTGATGGAGAACAAAAGGTGGAGGTTCTTTTATTGCTGGAACATGCTCCTAAGGACAAAGCAGCAGAGATGTACCGGGAATTATAAAACCGCTCCGCCGGAAATGAAGAAATGAAGATGAATGAAAAAACCAAAAGTCTGATCAGGCGTCGCATGATCATTGCCTTGGCAATTCTTGTGACAGTGCTGTTTACGGCCTACATCTATCTGGCTAATGCCATAAAAATATTTGAACTGGATCAGCAAAAGCTCCAGATCACCCAAGAAATCGAAAACGAAAAAATAAGAAGCAATCAATTAGACGAACAGGTCAAACAAATGGGCAGCAAAAACTATGTGGAAAATTTTGCCCGCAAATACCTGGGATTATATTATCCTGATGAAACCATAATCATTGTGGAAATCCAGGAAAAAGTTATAAACCAGGAAAATGTGGCAGAAAGCGAGGGGCAAACAGTTGAACAATAAATGCAATAGTGACTTAGATGGGGCTGCATTTGAGCAGAGCGAAATAAAAGAAAAGAAGCGACATCTGGCCGTGATTGATATTGGTACCAATTCGACCCGGATGCTGATCTTTAGAAACGACCAGGGGAATTTGGTGCGGGTTAATAAATCCGTCCGCTATACAAGGATGGGTCAGGGTGTCAATCAAACCGGGCGACTTCATCCCGATGCCGAAAAACGAAATATCGAAGCACTCGAAGAATATAAGAACATCGCTGCCGACTATGAGGTGGAAGAATTTTATTTATTTGGTACGAGTGCCATGCGCGATGCCGATAATACGGCCGCTTATCTTGACGTTGTTAAAGAAAAGTTGGGCTTTGAAATTGAGGTTGTCTCAGGAGAAGCAGAAGCAGAGCTTGGATTTGTTGGGGTGTCGCAGTGCTTTGATGAAAAAATTCTCATTTTTGATATCGGCGGTGGTAGCACCGAATTGATCTATGGCGAAGACAATGAAATAAAAAGAATGATGAGCATCAATCTGGGCTGTGTTCGCTGTACCGAAGAGTATCTTTTTTCTGATCCGCCAACTTTTCAGGAACTGGAGCGGATGAACGAAAGGATTTATGCTGAGTTTGAAAAAAAGACAAAGGGATTTTTGCCGAGCAAGCCCTATAAACTGATCGGTATTGGTGGAACCGCGACCAGTCTTTCGACGATCAAGCAGGAGCTTAAGACCTATTGCAGTGAGATGGTTCATCAGAGTACCATCACCAAAGATGAGCTAGAACAAATGATTGACAGTTTGGCCAGTAAAACCATCAAAGAACGGCAAAATATGGTAGGTCTAGAAGCGAAACGAGCCGACATTATTCTGGCCGGGGCTTTTTTGCTTTTGAATATATTCAAAATTACCGGTGAAAGTGTTTTTACGGTTTGTGATTATGATAACCTTGAGGGCGCAGCCTATCGCCGTTTTGTGATGGAAAATAAATAATAAAATAAATTTCTAAAAAAGCTTGACATTAGGTTTGAATGGGCGTATAATAACACTTGTCCCTCGAGCAAGGGGACAGACGAAAAAGTGCCGGGGTGGCGGAACTGGCAGACGCACAGGACTTAAAATCCTGCGGTCCTTTCGACCGTACCGGTTCGATTCCGGTCCTCGGCACCACTTTTTTAATGATCACTTTTTAAAATGATCACATTAAACTTGCTCAATTAATTATATCGCGGGATGGAGCAGCTTGGTAGCTCGTCGGGCTCATAACCCGGAGGTCGTAGGTTCAAATCCTGCTCCCGCAACCAAATTTACAAATTCTTTTTTCATGGCGGCGTAGCTCAGTTGGCTAGAGCATACGGTTCATACCCGTAGTGTCAGCGGTTCGACTCCGTTCGCCGCTACCATAAAAAAATTCATACTTATCTGTGGCCCCTTGGTCAAGCGGTTAAGACACCGCCCTTTCACGGCGGTAACAGGGGTTCGAGTCCCCTAGGGGTCACCACTTGTTTGCATGAATTGATAATACCAGTATTTTCGTGGTCGCATAGCTCAGCTGGGAGAGCACCTGCCTTACAAGCAGGGGGTCACAGGTTCGAGCCCTGTTGCGACCACCATTTTTTATTTATAGAGTATTTATAGAGTGAGTTGAAGAATTTGTTGAAGTGGTGAAGCCATGGAGAAAAAAGTAATTCAGTATATTGAAGAACAGGGAATTTTAGAGGCTGGCGATCATGTTCTCATCGGCGTATCCGGGGGAGCAGATTCGCTGGCTTTGTTGTATTTTTTGGACAAATTTGCTGACCGATTTCAAATTTCGATTGGCGTCGCGCATCTTCACCATGGTCTTCGGGGTCAGGCAGCTGATGCCGATGAAGCGTTTGTGAGAAACTTTTGTCAGGATCGAAACATTCCTTTTTTCTCAAGGCAACGGAATATCCAGGAGATTTCCCGAACTGAAAAGATTTCTGTTGAAGAGGCTGGCCGCAAAGAGCGTTACGATTTTTTTATGGCCATCGCCGAGCAGCATCGCTATAACCGGATTGCGATGGGTCACCATATCAATGACCAGGCCGAAACGATGCTGATGCGGCTGATTCGGGGCACCGGCGTAAAGGGTGTGTCGGGCATTAAATCCAGTCGCGACAATTTATATATCCGACCCTTTCTCTGTCTTCAAAAAAAAGAAATCCTGGAGTATTGTGAAATTCACAAACTGGCCTTTCGAACGGATGCCAGTAATTTTCAAAGAGATTATACCCGCAACAAAATTCGCCTGGATATTATGCCGATGATTTTAGAGGTTAATCCCAAAGCCGAAGTCCATTTTAACGAATTTACAAAAATTGCCAATGAATACGAGGCATTTTTTGAGAAATATGTGGATCAGATCGAAGCCCAGATTCTGACCGCTAAAGAGAAGATGGTGTTGATTGACCGTGATTTGTGGTTAAATGAAGAGGCGGTCGTTCAGAAAGAAATATTGCGGCGGTCGATTTTTAAATTTAAGGGTAGTTTAAAGGAAATTGAGTACAATCATATCACTGCTCTAAGTAGTTTACTAAAGAGCAATAAAACGATATGGGAAATCCACTTTCCTAATAAGGTTCAAGTAACCCGCCGTTATCATCGGGTTATGGTGACAGAAAAACAAGAAGTTAAGGACGACATGATCGTTCCGAAACGGATTCACCCAAATAAAACCTATATTTTTTCGAAGGAACACCTGATTATTGAAACAGCGTTGATTAGTCAGGATGATTTTAGAAAAAAAAGGTGTTTTTTTTTCCAAAGAAATAGAAAATCATAGTGAAAAATATTTTGATTATGATAAAATAAAGGGCAGATTGATTTTGCGTAGCCGGCGATCGGGCGATTATTTTTACCCCGCTGGTATGGCAGGAAAGAAATCCATAAAAAAATATTATATCGATAAAAAAGTCGACCGGAATCGAAGAAATGAAATTCCGCTGTTGGTGATCGATAACGAAGTGTTGTGGATTCTCGGTCATGCGATCAATCAGCGATTTCTGGCCGATGATGATTCAAAAAATATAATTAGGGTAACATACCTTATGTTAGGAGAAAAGTGTGATAGCCGATATTCAGGAAATTTTGGTTGATGAAAAGGCATTAGAAAAACGTGTCGCAGAACTTGGAGAAAAGATTACCGAAGATTACCGGGAGAAATACCCCATCTTGATTGGAGTCTTGAAAGGATCGTCAGTTTTTATGGCAGATTTAATCAGAAAGATTCCAATTCCGCTGGAGATTGACTTTTTAAAAGCATCCAGCTATGGGGCTGAAGCACGCAGTTCGGGAGAAATTAAGCTGGAGGCCGATTTATCGATGGATGTTAAAGGCCGTAGTATTTTGCTGATTGAAGATATTGTTGATACCGGCAATACCCTGAAATATTTATTGAACCGCTTTGCAGCTCTAGGAGCCAAAGATGTCAAGGTTTGTTCGTTGCTGGATAAGCCGGAACGTCGCGAACAGCGGGTCATTGCCGATTATATCGGTTTTGAAATACCCAATGAGTTTGTGGTTGGGTATGGTTTGGATTATGCCCAAAAGTATCGAAACCTCCCATTTATCGGAATTTTAAAACGAGAAGTATATGAATAAGTATAGCAGAGCAATGAAAAAAAATACGAAATTGAGAGGAGTGATGTTTTTTGAATAAATACCTTAAGATGATCGGGTTTTATTTAGTAATTCTATTAATCATAATTGTTGCGGTAACCTTTTTAAACCCGATGAAGGAAGAGGTTAAAACCATTGTTTATAGCGAGTTGCTCACTGAACTAAAGAATAATCAGGTCACTGAGATTGAAATAAACAATTCCAATGTCACTGGTGTTTTGCGAAACGGAGAAACATTTGAGGCGGTGGTTCCCCAATATGTAATTGATGAGCAGGTAACACCTTATATTTATGAGAATGATGTTAAGGTAACCATTACCAAACAGCAGGATTCCTGGTGGATTTCATTAATTCCATCGGTGGTACTGATCGTTTTAATGGTGGTGTTTTTCCTCGTCTTCAGCCAACAGGCTGGCGGCGGCGGCGGTAAGGTGATGTCCTTTGGAAAGAGTCGGGCAAAGCTTCACGTTGAGGGAGAAACCAAGGTGACCTTTAAAAACGTCGCCGGTGCGGATGAGGAGAAAGAAGAACTTGAAGAGGTTGTTGATTTCTTAAAGGCACCGGATCGTTATCGTAAACTGGGTGCCCGGATACCTAAGGGAATCTTATTAGTCGGCCCTCCGGGAACCGGGAAAACGCTTCTGGCGAGAGCGGTGGCTGGGGAAGCGGCGGTACCGTTTTTCACCATCAGTGGTTCGGATTTCGTGGAGATGTTTGTCGGGGTCGGTGCTTCTCGAGTGCGAGACCTTTTTGAAAATGCCAAGAAAAACGCCCCCTGTATTATTTTTATTGATGAAATTGATGCGGTCGGTCGTCATCGTGGCGCTGGCCTCGGCGGCGGACATGATGAACGGGAACAAACCCTGAATCAATTGCTGGTTGAAATGGATGGATTTGGAGTAAACGAGGGGATTATCATTATTGCCGCGACCAACCGGCCTGATATCCTTGATCCGGCGCTATTGAGACCGGGACGTTTTGACCGACAGGTTACGGTGGGCGTACCGGATGTAAAAGGTCGGGAAGAAATTCTCAATGTTCATAAAAAAGATAAACCTCTGGCGCCAGAAGTAGAATTGGGCATCATTGCCAAAGGAACGCCAGGCTTTACCGGAGCTGATCTGGAAAATCTGATGAACGAAGCGGCACTATTGACCGCCAGACATAATGGTAAATTTATCACCATGACCGAGCTGGAAGAAGCCATTAAACGGGTTATTGCCGGCCCTGAAAAGAAAAGCAAGGTGATCAATCAGGATGATTTACATATCACCGCCTATCACGAAGCCGGCCACGCGATTGTTATGCATCTGCTACCCAATTGCGAGTCGGTTCATGAGATTTCGATTATCCCTCGGGGCATGGCAGCAGGTTATACTCTGTCACTACCGGACGATGATCGTCAGCATATGAGTAAAAGTAAATTATTAGAAAATATTTGCGGTTTGCTAGGCGGACGGGCAGCTGAAAAGATTGCCCTGGATGATATCTGCACCGGCGCCAGCAATGACATTGAACGAGCCACCCGGATTGCCAGAAGCATGGTAACCGAGTGGGGCATGAGTGAGCATCTGGGACCAATGACTTTTGGACATCCCGAAAGCGGCGAAGTATTTCTGGGTCGCGACCTGGGAAGATCGCGTAATTACAGTGAAGAGGTTGCTGCTGTTATCGATAAGGAGATCCGCACCATTGTCGAAAATGCCTTTGATCGAGCCTGCGCGATTCTCGAAACCCATCAGGAAAAGCTGGAAGAAGTTGCTACCCGCCTGCTCAGAGACAAAACCGTAACTGGTCAAGAATTTAGAGCCTTGTTCGAAGAGTTGCCAGCAGAAGAGCAGCCAGAAGAAGAGCAGCTAGAAGACGAAAAAATGGTTGAAGTTGCGATTGAAGCCGAAATTGAATAATTAGTATAGAGAAAGCCGTTAATATAACGGCTTTTTTTAAAAGATGATATAGAATAATAAAATCAAATTATCAAGAGTGAGGGATTAAAATGGAAGAGTTCAGAGTAGGAACCTGTTATGAGAAAAGTTTCTTTATCAATAAAGAAGATACCGCATTAGCACTCGGAAGTGGTGGCGAAGAAGTATTGGCTACCCCTCGTTTAGTGGCATGGATGGAAAATACCGCATTTGAAGGCCTTGATATTTCATTGCCAGAAGAAAACACAACCGTGGGAACCCATATTGATTTAAAACACATTGCAGCTTCTCCGGTTGGGATGGAAATTAACGTTCGCGCGAAACTGGTCAATCATGAGAAAAGAGCCTTGAATTTTGAGATTGAAGCATGGGATAAAACCGAAAAAATCGGTGAAGCAAGCCATCAGCGTTTTATTGTCGAAAGAAAGCGTTTTATCGAAAAAGTACAAAAAAAAGCCGGGATTAATAACTGAATTTCACATTCTTGGGTATAACATTAAATGTATAGTAGCAAAAAAATAGTAACAGGAGGTGCTTTGAATGAAAATCATTTTGATTGGACAGGCTCTCTTTGGAAAAGACTGTCTGGAAGCCTTGATAGAGCAGGGTGAAGAAGTAGTTGGTGTGATGACGATTCCCGATGATCCGACCGGAAAACCCAATCCACTAAAGGCGTTCGCAGCTGAAAAAAATATTCCGATATTTCAACCGCCAGGAAAAAGTCCCAACCGCCTTAAAGACCCGCAGGTGATCGAAATTGCCAAGGATTTAAAACCGGATCTATTTGTGCTGGCTTTTGTTAGTGACATCATACCCTACACGGTCATAAAAATGGCCAAACAGGGAGCGATCAATTACCATCCGTCACTGTTACCAAAATATCGGGGTGGTTCGGCAATTAACTGGGCAATAATAAATGGTGAACATCAAACCGGTGTGACAATCCACTATGTTGATGAGGGCGTTGATTCTGGAGATATTATTCTTCAGGAAAAAGTCACCATTACTCCAACAGATACAGTCGGTTCAGTTTATTATGACCAGCTATACCCATTAGGGGTAAGGCTGATTGCTGAGGCAGTCGAGCTGATTCGTAAGGGAATCGCACCGCGAATACCGCAAGACCAAAAAAAAGCGACATATCAACCGATAATTACTGAAAATGATGTGGCAATTGACTGGCATGATTCATCAGAGACGATTGTGAATTTGATTCGCGGCGCTAATCCTTCACCTGGAGCGCATACAGTTTTTCGCAGCCAAAAACTCAAAATTTGGGAGGCTCAAATTTTTGAATCCAGTCTGGAATCCGATCCCGGTGAAGTCGGTCAAGTAATTAACGAGCAGGGCTTTACAGTTGGGACAGCTAATGGTAGCATACTGATAAAGAAGGTGCAGGATCAGGGAAAGAAAAAAGTATCGGCAGCCCAATTTGCCGAAGCGTTAAACATAAAATCCGGTGAATATCTGCTTTCATCAATGAGCCGAGCGGACTGAGATGAGATCAACTTAAAGCGGGGAACGTTCTATTGCGCAACGTATAAAAACAAACACTGAGGGCTAAGGTCGGGGTGCTTTTGTAATAGCGAAACATAGGGATAGTAGGAGGAAAAATGATTCTAGGGATTGATGTCGGAAATACAAATACAGAACTGGCAGTGCTGGTTGGGGATGATATCCCCTATTCCTGGCGCTTTGTCACTAAAACACCGCGAACCTCAGATGAGTATGGGGTGCTGATTAAATCCTTTTTCAGAAACTCGGGAATATCGGTTGAAGTAGTCACTAGTGTGATCATTGCTTCAGTGGTACCAAACATCATGTATTCACTGACCAATGGAATCAAGAAATATATTGGTGTTGAACCGATGGTGGTGGGGCCGGGAATCAAGACCGGGATGCCCATTAACACCTCGGATCCGTCGGAAGTCGGAGCAGACCGGATTGTCGATGCGGTAGCGGCCTATAACATCTACGGTGGCCCGGTGATCGTGACTGACTTTGGCACAGCAACCACCTTCGATTATGTCACGAGTGATGGTGCCTTTGCAGCAGCGGTGACCACCCCGGGGATTCAGATTTCAATCGATGCCTTATGGAAGAATGCCGCCAAGCTACCTAACATTGAAATTAAAAAACCACCCTCAATATTGGCTAGAGATACAGTTACCAGTATGCAGGCTGGTTTGGTTTATGGTTATATCGGTCAGGTTGAGTACATCATCGAACAAATCAAAAAAGAAACTGGGATCAGCGATATGAAGGTGGTGGCAACCGGTGGATATGGCCGACTGTTTTACCAGGAAACGAAATCCATCACGGTTTATGACCCGCAACTGTCACTTAAAGGGCTGAAGATTATCCACGATAAAAATTTTAGGTAAACAGGTCAAGCGATGAACATAGAATTAAAAACAGAACAAAGCAATAAATCACTTAAAATTGGGGACGTTTCAATTGAAACCCCTCTTTTTTTAGGACCGCTGGCCGGTTATACCAACCTGCCCTTTCGGCTGATCGCCAAAGAATTTGGAGCTGGTCTAGTCTTTTCAGAAATGATTAGTGGCAAGGGTCTGTATTATAAGGATCATAAGACGGCTGATTTAATGCTGACCTGTAAGGATGAAGCGCCAGCAGGTATTCAACTGTTCGGATCCGATCCGGATATTCTGGCAGAGGTTGTTAGCCAGTATATCAATGCCACTGACTATGCTTTTTTAGATTTCAATGCCGGCTGTCCGGCTCCTAAGATTACTAAAAACGGCGAAGGTTCGGCCTTGCTAAAGACCCCGGAGCTATTTTTTGAAGTCGTTAGAGCACTGGCACAAGCGTCAGACAAGCCCCTGATTGTTAAAACCAGAATCGGCTGGGATGATCAGAGCATCAATATCCGGGCAATCGCTGAAGGGGTCGAGGAAGCCGGTGCGGCGGCCTTAACCATTCATGGACGTACCCGCGAAGCTTATTATTCGGGCTCGGCCGACTGGGAAATTATTGCTGAGGTCAAGAAAAATGCTGGAATTCCGATTATTTTAAACGGCGATATCAACAGCGGTGAAGCGGCTCAAAAAGCGCTCGAATTGACCGGAGTGGACGGCTTGATGGTTGGCCGGGCAGCGATTGGCAATCCCTTTATTTTTCGCGAGATCAACCATTATTTAAAGACTGGTGAAGCCTTGGGAAAAGCAACTCCGGCAGAGCGGGTCGCGGTTGCGATCCGCCATCTTGACTTGCTGGCGCTGCTTAAAAATGAAGACGCCGGGCTGCGCGAAATGCGCAAGCATCTGGCCGCTTATACCAAGGGGCTTGATCATGCCACGGTGATCAGAAATGCGCTTTTTCATGCGCCCGATAAAGAAGCGGTGATCCGACTGCTGACCAGCGCGCTGAAAGAATAAAAGCAGAGTAATAGCATAGAAAAAGGGGCGATCCGTGATCGCCCCTTTTTTATGCGTTAAGGGTTACAATGTAAGAAAATTAATTTTCTTACAACAAATGTTTTCGAATCAAACTCCGGGCTTCACCAATCATGTAAAGTGAGCCGACAAAAACATTGACCTCATCGCTTTTGGTCAGATCGATGCTTTTGATCGCCTCCTCGATGGTATCGTAGAAGTCGACACTTTTTCCGTAGCTATCTTGAATCAGGGCGGCCATTTTTTCAGCTGGCATGGCGCGGTCACTGTTAGGGGTTAGGGTATGAATGGTGCTGGCGACGGGAACCAGATAAGATAGCGATTCTTCGATATCTTTATCTTCCAGCATCCCAAAAAACAAGTTGATGATGCGGTTAGGGAAATACTGGTTCATATTACGGACAAAGGCCTGAATGCCGTTGCTGTTATGGGCTCCGTCAATCAGAACGACCGGCTTTTCAAGGAAGATTTCAAAACGTCCAGGAAAAACAACTGCCGCCAATGCTTTTTTAATCTGACTCGAACTGACCGGGTAACCCTTACGGATAAGCAGGGCAATTACTTCCAGTGCCGTGAGGCAGTTTAGTGATTGGTGATCGCCGAGGAGTTTTAAGGAAAAACCATCAAGATAAAGATGATCGCCCTGGTATTTGAGGGTTTGGTTGTGGGTGGTATGGCTGAGTATCGAAATATCATCGGGGTTAACCAAAACGACATTGGCATTTTTGGAGGCACCAAAATCCAGGATAACCTTTAAGGCTTCCGGTTCCTGGGGATAAACAATGACATCGGAGCCTTCCTTGATAATCGCGGCCTTTTCATAAGCGATTTTAGCCAGGGTGTTTCCCAGGTAATCGCTATGGTCATTACTGACGCCCATAATCACAACCGCCAGCGGATCTTTGATGATATTGGTGGCGTCAAGTCGTCCGCCCAGACCAACTTCAAGAACGACAAAATCGACCCTTTGTTGGAAAAAATATTGTAGTCCTACCGCGGTAACCATTTCAAATTCGGTGGGATGGGGTTCGCCCTCTTCCATCAGGGCTTCAATCCGTTCCTTAACAAAAATGGTCGCAGCAACCAGACTGTCATCATCAATGGGTTGGTTATTTAATTGAATCCGTTCGTTAAAGGCTTCCAGAAAGGGCGAGGTAAACAAACCGGTTTTGTATCCGGCGGTTGTTAAGATGGTGGCGATCATCGTCGAGGTAGACCCTTTTCCATTGGTGCCGGCAATGTGAATAAACTTGAGCTTATCCTGGGGATTGCCCATCGCATCCAGTAACCGGCCCATACTTTCCAGACCCAGTCGGGTGCCAAACTTGTGCGTTGCTTCAATGTAGCGGATGGCTTCGGTAACGTTCATTTTAAATCAGGCCTCCTGGATCGGACAGCAATTGACACATTTTTCAGTAACCATGAACTGGACACTTTTGTCATGCGCTTCCATCGGGATTGTATCAAAAATAAAGTCTTCCCGGATCAGCGCAACAGTGATACAGTCGTCATTGATAGTTTCTAGAAAGCGGTCATAATAGCCGCCGCCAAAACCCATTCGGTGTCCGGAGGGCGAGAAGGCACAACCGGGAACCATCACCAGATCAAGTTTTTTGGGGTCAACAATCCGCATGCATTCTTCACGAACTTCTAAGATTCCGTAATGGCCTTCTTCCAGATCGTCGGGGAAATTGATCAGCTCTGACAGGGTGACTGTATGATCTTCGATGTTACAGATCGGAACGACCACGTGTTTACCATCGGCTAAGGCGCGTTTGATAAAATCATGGGTATAGATTTCGGTTCCAAAGCTGACATAGGCCATAATCCAGTCGGCATTTTTATAAAGATCACTATCTTGGAATTGTTCGATAATTTTAGCATCGGTGTCAGCACAGTAAATTTTTTTACGACGTGCCAGAATTTCTTTTCGAAATAAACTTTTATCCATTTTATTCTCCTAATATTAAGATTGATTGACGTTGCTATTATAACATAAAGTCGCTTATTGACAAAAAATTATCGAGGGGAAATTTTATCTGAAATTTTCCTTGAAAACAAAGGAATCTTGGTTATACTGGATATAGTGCAGAAAAATAGTACATAAATAATACTCTTAGTAGAGTAAATGGAAAAAAGGTGTAAAATAAATGAAGAGATTATTAATCGCTTGTGAAACCATCCGCGATGAGGTCGAAATGGCATTGCAACGAACCGGCGTGGAAGTGGATACGGTCTGGATGTCGAATCTCCTCCATGACTCCCCAGAACGACTCAAAAATGCCCTTCAGGAAGAAATTGATAAAGCTGAAGCAGGCTATGACCAGCTCTTGTTTGCCTATGGCAACTGCGGCAACGGGCTGTTGGGTTTAAAAAGCGACAAGGCCACCCTGATTATTCCCCGCTACGGCGATTGCATCGATATCCTGCTCTCAGAAAAGGAAAACCTTGAGCGGATCCGGACATCCACCTATTTCTTAACTCAGGGATGGTTAAAGGGCGAAAAATCGCTTGATAAGGAATTCCAGCACAATCTCGAAAAATATGGCGAAAGACGGGCCAGGCGGGTTATGAACATGATGTTTAAAAATTATAAAAACCTGATGCTCATCGATACTGGGGCCTACCCGGTGGATCAGCATCTTCCCCGGGTGAACGATATCGGTGAACTGATTGATTTAGAGGTGGTGGTCGAGCAGGGCAGCATTTCACCGCTGGAAAAACTGGTAACTGGCCAATGGCAAGAAGGCTTTTGTATTATTCCCCCGGGTCAGGCGACTACCCATCAAGATTTTGAGGGTGTGGCGGTAAGAAAAGCGTAAATCAACGATTGCGAAATGGAGAGGACAAAAGTATGAATCATTTTAGAGAACCAATGAATGCGTTAACCCATTTAATCGGAGCGGTTTTATCCGTGTTTGGTATCATTGCGATGCTCTTTTTAATCATCGCTAGTGATAATGTGACCCCATTGACCGTGGTTTCGGTGTTGGCCTTTGGGGTGGGATTGGTCTGCCTCTATGGCACCAGCTTTACCTATCATGCCGCTCAGGGGGATCAGCAAAAAATTCTGCATCTGAAAAAATTGGATCATGCGATGATCTTTATTCTGATCGCCGGCACCTACACCCCGTTTTGCCTGTTGTGTCTGACCGGAACGATGCGGGTAGCGATGATGGTGGCGATCTGGGGCGTCGCGCTGATCGGGATTGTTCTTAAAGTAGCCTGGATCACGATGCCCCGCTGGCTGGGAACCGGACTCTATATTTTTCAGGGCTGGTTTGCCCTTTTTGTTTTGGGACCGCTCTATCAAGCCTTGCCGTTACCAGGGTTTATGTTGTTGGTTGGCGGCGGGGTGATGTACACGATTGGCGGGGTCATCTATGCCATCAAAAAACCGAATTTTAGTGAAATATTTGGTTTTCATGAATTGTTTCATATTTTTGTAATCTTAGGTTCTCTTTGTCATTTTATTTGTATTTTTTTCTTTATTCTTTAAGAAAAAAATGGTATTATAAAAAAATTGTTATTAAAATCAAAATTCTTATTGTATTAAAAAAAAAAACTGTTAAACTAGTAGTATTGTTAATTGCATCACTGCAAAAAAAAAACTCATTTTTTGTAGTGATTTTTTTGTTGGAATAATCAAGAAAATGTAAAAGAAAAAGGAGCCTGTAAATTAATGCAAACAAAGTATATTTTTGTCACTGGTGGTGTGGTATCTTCTTTAGGAAAGGGCATTACAAGTGCTTCATTGGGTCGCTTGCTGAAGTCTAGAGGCTTGAAGGTCTCGATCCAGAAATTTGATCCCTATTTAAACTTCGATCCCGGAACCATGAGTCCTTATCAGCATGGAGAGGTTTTTGTCACCGATGACGGAGCCGAAACGGATTTGGATCTTGGTCACTACGAACGGTTCACCGATGAAAACCTGTCTAAATTCAGCAACGTCACCACCGGAAAAGTATATTGGAATGTCATCTCAAAAGAACGTCGGGGCGATTATCTGGGCGGCACTGTTCAGGTTATTCCTCATATTACCGACGAAATAAAAGATGGCATTCTGCGCGTCACCGATTACAGCCATCCGGATGTGGTGATCACCGAAATTGGCGGAACCGTTGGCGACATCGAAAGCCTGCCCTATCTGGAAGCAATCCGGCAATTCAAGGGGGATCTGGGGGCTGAAAATGTCTTGTACATCCATGTTACCCTGCTGCCCTATCTGGGAAAGGCGGGCGAACTAAAAACCAAACCAACCCAGCATTCCGTTAAGGAACTCCGGAGTATTGGGATTCAGCCGGATATTATTGTGCTTCGATCTGAAAAAGAAGTCGATGACAGTTTGAAAGGAAAAATATCGCTGTTCTGTAATGTTGATAAAAAATCCGTGGTTGTTAATATGGATGCGGCAGAACTTTACGAAGTGCCATTGATGCTTGAAAAAGAAGGTCTGGCTGAATTGGTTTGCGAAAAACTCCATATCGAGTGTAACGAACCAGAACTGAGCGAATGGAAAGACCTGGTTAAAAAAGCCAAAAGCCTGGAAAACAAAGTTACTATTGGTCTGGTCGGAAAATATGTAGAACTTCACGACGCCTATCTGTCGGTAGCGGAAGCGCTCCGTCATGGTGGAATTGGTAATAACTCCGAGGTTGTCATCAAATGGATTCACTCCGAAGACATCAACGAAGAAAATGTTGACCGGGTGCTCAAAGATCTCGATGGCATCCTTGTGCCCGGAGGCTTTGGCCATCGCGGGGTGGAAGGTAAGATTCACGCGATTGAATATGCCAGAGAACACCAGATCCCCTTCTTAGGCCTCTGCTTGGGTCTGCAGTTGGCGGTCATCGAATTTGCCAGAAACGTGGCCGGACTGGCCGGTGCTCATAGTATCGAGCTGGATCCAGAAACTGCTTATCCCGTCATCAATCTGATGGAAGAACAGAAAAAAATCATTGATATGGGTGGCACCATGCGTTTGGGATTATACCCCTGTGAATTACTAGAAGGTTCAAAAGCTCGTGAAGCCTATGGTGAAAAAAACATTAGCGAACGACATCGTCATCGCTATGAGGTCAATGATGATTTCATTACGCAACTTGAAGAAAAGGGGTTGGTATTCTCAGGAATGTCTCCTGATCGGGTGCTTGTTGAAATGATTGAAATTAAAGATCATCCCTGGTTTGTCGCTACTCAGGCCCATCCTGAGTTTAAATCCCGTCCCAATAAACCCCATCCCTTGTTTTTGAGCTTCGTTAAAGCTGCTTTGACCACCAAAAAATAGTCGATAAAAAAATCGAGATCCTAGATCTTGATTTTTTTTATGGGATGACATACAAGATATGCCAACAAGAAAACTGTGGATAACTTTAAGTTTGTGGATAATATTTTCATAAAACTGTGGATAACTTTGGTTTCCCCTGTGGACAATGTGGATAACCTTGTTGATTAATTGGGGAAACCGCCAATAGCGCCAATGTAATGGTAAAACAACAAACAGGGCAATTGTGCATAATA
This sequence comes from uncultured Acetobacterium sp., assembly GCF_927416815.1. Classification (NCBI taxonomy): domain Bacteria; kingdom Bacillati; phylum Bacillota; class Clostridia; order Eubacteriales; family Eubacteriaceae; genus Acetobacterium; species uncultured Acetobacterium sp. The sequence continues at coordinate 33,748 of NZ_CAKMJU010000002.1, forward strand.
AAATCAAGGTTAAACACAGGCTGTGGAAAATAAAATAAGATTGTCATTGATCATAAATGGCGATATAATAAAAGTCATCGAAAAGAGAAAAATGAAAAATATAAAAAGTTAGGGTGAAATAGATGCACAAATACGGATTTTTTAGAACGGCCTGTGCTGTTCCTAAACTAAAATTGGCAGACTGTCAATATAACGTCAGTGAAATCATTACGATGGCAGCCAAGGCTTGGGATCAGGGTGTTGAGGTATTGTTGTTTCCGGAGTTGGCAATCACCGGCTATACCTGCGGGGATCTGTTTTTTCAGCGCGAGCTTCAGATGAATGCGGTAAAGGCTCTTGATAGTCTGTGCCAATGGTCTGACGGTAAGAAGATGCTGATCGCAGTCGGCTTGCCACTGGCCATTAACGGGAGTTTGTATAACTGCTCGGTGCTGTTAAACGATGGTAAAATACTGGGTATTGTGCCTAAAACCTACATTCCCAATCATCAGGAATTTTATGAAAAACGGTGGTTTGCCTCGTCAAAATCGCTGAGTAAAACAGAAATTATCATTTGTTCGCAAAGGGTTCCAATTGGAACAGACCTGCTTTTTCAGCATGTTCATCGCGAAGAATTTGTGGTCGCGCTCGAAATCTGCGAGGATTTGTGGGTACCCATTTCACCAGGGAGCTTTCACGCCCTGGCGGGGGCAACTGTGATTCTGAATCCTTCCGCCAGCAACGAGGTGGTCGGGAAAAGTGATTATCGCAGAGAATTGATCCGCTCCCAGTCGGGTCGCTGTAATGCCGCCTATCTCTACACCTCAGCGGGATTTGGGGAATCCACCAGTGATCTGGTGTTTGGTGGAAATGCGATTATTTGTGAACGGGGAATATTGATTAAGGAACTGCCCAAATTTAATCTGGGCAATGAATTGCTAATCGCTGATATCGATGTTGAATCCTTAACCCATGACCGACAAATGCAGCATGGCTTTGGCGAATCGGTGCATCTGCTCAAGGATCATTCCTACCGCACCATTGCATTTGAAACGTTGAGCACCAATGATTTTGAACGGGAAATAAATCCCCAGCCCTTTGTTCCGGCTGACCCAAATCGCCGCAGTGAACGCTGCGAAGAGATCTTTAATATCCAAACCATCGGTTTGGCGACACGTCTGTTGCATCTTGGTAATGCCCCGATGGTGGTCGGGATATCCGGCGGGCTCGACTCCACCATGGCACTGCTGGTTTGCGTTAGTGTCTGTGATCGTTTTGGTATCCCGCGCGAAAAAATTCATGCCGTCACAATGCCCGGCTTTGGCACGACTGACCGTACCTATGATAACGCGGTGGCCTTGATCAAGGGACTTGGTGCGACCTTCCATGAGATTTCGATTGTTGCGGCCTGTACCGCACACTTTAACGATATCGGCCACCCGATCGATCTCCACAATGTAACCTACGAGAATTCCCAGGCTCGGGAACGCACCCAGATCCTGATGGATCTTTCCAATAAGTTGGGTGGGATCGTCATCGGCACTGGTGATCTATCCGAGTTGGCGCTAGGCTGGGCGACCTATAATGGCGATCACATGTCAATGTATAGCGTCAATGCCAGTGTCCCCAAAACCCTGATCCGTTATCTGGTTAAGTGGGTGGCAGACCATTCACCCGAAGCGGAGATTCGCAAAATTCTCTATGATGTTTTGGATACTCCGGTTTCCCCGGAACTGCTGCCTCCCGATATCGATGGAAAAATCGCCCAAAAAACAGAAGAAACAGTCGGTCCCTATGAACTCCACGATTTCTTTATCTATCAAATGGTGCGCCATGGTTTCTCGCCGGAAAAAGTATATTTCCTGGCCAGTAAAGCTTTTGACGGTATCTACGAAAAAGCGGTTATTTTTAAATGGCTAAAGAACTTTTACCACCGTTTCTTCAGCCAGCAGTTTAAACGCAACTGCCAGCCCGACGGCCCAAAGGTAGGCTCGGTATCCTTTTCGCCCCGCGGTGACTGGCGGATGCCCTCCGATGCCCATGCCACCCAATGGCTCAAGAGCCTCGAGAAAATGGAACCAAGAGATTAACAAGGGTCTGACCCCTTGGTCATTGGTCGGTACGGTAGTTTATCGATAACAAAAAAGAAGCTGTCCGAAAACAGCTTCTTTTTTGTGTTATTCTTTTTTAGCGTAGTGCTGGATCAGAACCTCATGTTTGAAGTTAATGAAATCCAGGATTTCCTTTTTACCCTCTTCGCTGGTCATCGCATATCCGAACAGGCCGAGCAGGTCTTTCATTTCTAATGGCTTAACGAGTTGTTCGGCCGAGTTTAGCGATCCCTCTGATTTGAGTTTGGCGTCATTGAGTGAGGTGGCGTTGTCAGTTCGACAAAGCAAATAGTCTACCGATACATCAAAATAATCGGCGATTTCAACTAGCAATTGGTTTTCAGGAAGGTTTTTATCTTTCTCGTACTTGGAAATCGAGCTTTTGTTTAAATCAAAATGCTCAGCAAAATCCTGCTGGGTCATATCCTTATTAATACGCAGTCGTTTTAATCGTGTGCCAAAAGTAGACATGGTTGTTTCCTCCAAAAATTATTCATAATCTTAGTATGAATGAGTAAGATCAATACACTTGTATTTAGTCAGATTATATACTAAGTGACCATCAATTGACTATAAGATTTGTAAAAAGGTGCCAAATCGGAAATAATTAAGGTGCTGCGTGAATCATAAGCATTATTTCTTAATGATTGTTAAATAAAGCTTGCTTTATATAAAAAGTTGGTTTAAAATTAGGTGTTATATATTCGAGAAAGGATACTAAATGAAATTTACAGAATTAGAAATTAATGAACAACTGCTACAAGGCATCGAAGAAATGGGCTTTGTAGAAATGACCGAAATCCAGGAACGAGCGATACCACAATTAATGATGGGAGGAGACCTGATTGGAAAGTCACAAACAGGAACAGGAAAAACTGTTGCGTTTGCCATTCCCGCCATTACAAAGCTTGACCCTTCCATAAAGAAAGTACAAGTTTTAGTTCTATGCCCAACCCGAGAGTTGGCAGTACAGGTCTCAGACGAATTTAAAAAAGTACTCAAATATCAAAAAGGTATCAAAGTGTTGCCAATTTTCGGTGGCGCATCGATTGAAAATCAGATTAGGGACCTTAAATCGGGGGTTCAGATCGTTGTCGGCACACCTGGCCGGGTGATGGATCACATGCGACGTAAAACCTTGAAGCTCAGTGAGGTATCAATGGTGGTACTCGATGAAGCCGATGAAATGCTAAACATGGGATTTAGGGAAGATATTGAATTGATTCTGGACGAAATCGCCCATGAAATTCAAACGGTGCTATTCTCAGCGACAATGCCAAAACCGATTTTAAAAATTGCCGAAACCTACCAGAAAAATCCGGTGCTAGTGGAAATTTCCCCGAAAAACATGGTCGCGACCAGCATTGAACAAAAATACTTTAACATTAACGATCATCATAAGTTTGAAGCACTCACCCGATTACTGGATGTCTATAAACCGCAACGATCGCTGATTTTTTGCAACACCAAGAAATATGTCGATGAAATCACCGATGATCTTAAGAAACTGGGTTATTCGGTTGATAAAATTCATGGCGATATGCGTCAGATTTCGCGGATGGCGGTTTTAAAAGATTTCAGCCGTGGTAATCTGAATATCCTGGTGGCAACCGATGTGGCAGCCCGAGGAATTGACGTCGATGACGTCGATATCGTCTTTAATTACGATGTACCGGACAATGAAGAATATTATGTCCATCGAATTGGTCGAACCGGACGAGCCGGAAAAAGCGGAATCTCCCTGACCCTGGCACGTTCGAGAGATCAGTTTAGACTCAAAAAAATCACCGACTATACCAAAAAAAGTATCGAACGGGATTTAATCCCAACGAGTGCCGTCATTAATGATATCAAGATTGCTCATTTCCACGAACGCTTCAAGATTCGTGCCGATAAGGGCGCTGAAAAGGGCACCCTAGAAACCTATGTGAAAATTATTGATGATCTGGTTGAAAAAGGCTACACCGCCGAAACCATTGCCGCTGTTTTGCTGCAGGCGCAATTGCCGCTGTCAGAAGCCGAAGATCTTAATACGATTGAACGACGTCCTAGACGTACTGATGGAGCTCCGCGCCGCGATGGCCGGGATGGCCGCGACGGTCGAGTTCGTCGCGAAGGCGGATCTAGAGATGGTGGTTCGCGTCGCGCTGGTCCAGAAAAAACGAAACGTCTTTTTATCAGTGTTGGCGAAAAGGATCATGCCCAAAAACGTGATATCCTCGGCGCCATTTGCGGAGAATGCGGTATCCCTTCGACAGCCGTCGGTAATATCGATATGTACGACAAATTTACCTTTGTCGATATTGATGAAGAACAAGCTAAAAAAGTAGAAAAGAAGTTAAACGGAAAAATCATCAAAGAACGCAAAGTAAAAGTAGAAATATCAAAAAAGAAAAAATAATTTAAGCATAATTAGAGTTTAAATAGAACCTGGGTGTGAGGCTGACTTTGTCCTTGGATTCAGGTTTTTCTTGATCATATTACGCGTGTGTTTTAAATGAATTGAATGAACAAGGAGGTGCCGCATGAAAGACATACAAGCAGAAAAAAAGAATAAATTGGGCGTGGTGCCAATACCGAAGCTACTCTTTTCAATGTCCATACCGGCGATCATTTCGATGATGATTCAAGCCATGTATAATGTTGTCGATAGCATCTTTGTGGCTCAAATTGGGGAAGAGGCCTTAACCGCGGTTTCGCTGGCATTTCCCATCCAGATAGTGATTATCTCCTGTTTTGTGGGCATGGGAATTGGCATAAATTCGTCGATCTCAAGGCGACTGGGCCAGAATAAAAAAAACGAAGCCACCAATGTCGCGGAGCATGGTTTTTTGCTGGCGATCTTGATCGCAGTGGTGCTGGGAATCCTGGGATTTTTTACTGCTGAAGCATTTATTAGTCTGTTTACTGACAATGCCAATATCATTGCCCAGGGTCGGGCTTATCTAATGATTGTGACGGTTTTTTGTTTTGGCAGTTTTATCACCCAGGCAGCTTATTCGACCTTGCAGGGTAGCGGCGAAATGATCCAGCCGATGGTCGGACAGATTATCGGTGCAGTGGTCAATATTATTCTCGATCCGATTATGATTTTTGGCTGGTTTGGCTTGCCCGCGCTGGGAGTAACCGGTGCTGCTATCGCCACGGTTATCGGTCAGCTGTTTGGGATGTCCTATATGTTATTGGTTATTTTCAAAAGCAGCAAGAATTATCTCAAATTGGATTATCGGGTGTTTCATTATGATCCCGTAATCGTCAAAGATATTTTCAAGGTTGGCTTGCCCGCGGCGATTATGCAGGGGCTGGCATCACTGATGATTACCGGCTACAATTTGATTCTGGCTGGATTTGGGATGTCGGCAGTGGCTGTTTTTGGGGTTTACTTTAAAATTCAATCGATCATCTTTATGCCGATCTTTGGCTTGGGACAGGGTGCCATGCCGATCTTTGGTTTCAATTTTGGAGCCAAAAACAGGGAACGCTTTAATGAAACCCTAAAGGTTGCGATCACTGCCGCCCTGAGTATCATGACCATCGGCACCCTGCTGTTTTGGATTTTCCCGACTCAAATTATGATGGCCTTTAATCCGTCTCCTGAAATGATGGCAATTGGAATCAAAGCTTTGAGAAACATCAGTCTGGCTTTTCCAATGGCGGGGATCTCGATTATGCTTAGTGTCAGTTTCCAGGCCATCGGCAAAGCCTATGTCAGTATGATTGCATCCTTTATTCGGCAGATGGTGGTGCTCTTGCCGGTTACCTATCTGTTGGCTCTGGCCGGCGGTTTGGATTGGGTCTGGTATGGCTTTATCATTTCAGAAATTGCCTGTCTGTCCTATGAGGTTTATATGTACCGGGGATTCCAACGGAGTATTTTTAGTACCTGGGACGCCAGTCCGGCAGTGATATAAAACGAGCAAAAACTAATAAAAAAAAGATCTTCAGAAAGCAATTCGCTTTTGAAGATCTTTTTTTATCATTTGCTGATTGAATTAATCACATCGATGCTCTGATAAATCAGATTTTTCATCCGGTCAACCTCTCCGCAAAGGAAGAGGTAGCCAATCAGGGTTTCAAACCCGGTGGCATAGCGGTAGTCTGACGGGTTGGCGTTTTTGGGAACCTGGGAGGCGGTGTTGCGACCCCGCTTAACGATGCGTTCCTCGGCATCAGAAAGCTGTGGCAGCAGTTCTCTGATAATTTGAGCCTGGGCACTGGCGCGGACATAGCAAATCGAGGTTTTAGTCATGACATTGACATTCTGGTGACCACAGCCGAGCAGATATTTGCGGACCAGATCCGAAAATATCCCATCGCCGATATAAGCCAGCGCCAGCGGGTTCATGGCAGCGGCTTGTTCCCGGCTATAGTGCGTATCGATGGTGGTTTGGATGGTTTTGAGGCGGTCTGAATTTTCTGATGTTGGTGTTGGGGTCAGGCTTTTTTCCATTTAACACCTTCCCGGGTATCTTCCAGGACAATGCCTTTAGCCAGGAGTTCATCGCGGATCTCATCGGCTCGTTTAAAGTCTTTGGCTTTTCGAGCCGCCTGGCGTTGCTCGATCAGGTCTTCAATTGCTTCATCCAGATTGCTTTCTTTTTCTTTTACCGCTAACCCTAAAACTCCGGTCAGTTCGGCAAAAAGGTTTTGCCCGGCAATCATTGCTGGTTTGGAAGAAGCGGCATCGAGATTGGAGTTAAGATCTCGGACCAATTCAAAAATCACGGCAATGGCATCGGCGGTGTTGATGTCATCGTTCATGGCGGCGATAAAATCGTGTTTGTACTTAGCCAGCGAATCGATCCAGCCCTGTTCATTTTCGGTTGCGGTATCGGCACTGGCGTTTGCCAGCAAGAATTCCATCTGAAATTTGGCGGTATAAAAGCGTTCCAGGGCACTGGCGGCCTGCTGTAGCAGCGGTTGACTAAAGTTAACCGGGCTGCGGTAATGAGCCATCAGTAAGAACATCCGCACCGCTTCCAGGTCAAAGCTTTTGGCGATATCCCTAACGGTGAAGAAGTTGCCCTTGGATTTAGACATTTTCTCGTTATCGATATTAATATAGCCGTTGTGCACCCAATAGTTGGCAAAGGGTTTGCCGCAGCAGCCTTCGGATTGGGCAATTTCATTCTCATGGTGGGGGAAGATCAGGTCTTGACCACCGCCATGAATATCGATGGTATCGCCCAGATGTTTTTTGGACATCGCCGAACATTCAATATGCCAGCCCGGCCGCCCCTGGCCCCAGGGACTGTCCCAATAGGGCTCGCCATCTTTTTTCTTTTTCCAGAGGGCGAAATCCAGGGGACTGTGTTTTTCGTCATTGACATCAATCCGAGCACCGGATTTTAAATCATCAATCGATTGTTTCGATAATTTGCCATAATCTTTAAAGGCATCGACATGATAGTAGACATTGCCGTCGACATTATAAGCCAGTCCTTTTTCTTCTAAAGTCTCGATCATCGCAATGATTTCGGGCATGTGTTCACTGACCTTGGGATGGACAGAAGCGCGTCTGATCCCGAGGGCGTCGGCATCGGTAAAATATTCGGCGATGTATTTTTCCGAAACATCACCGGGGGAAATCCCTTCTTCATGGCTACGGTTGATGATTTTATCATCAACATCGGTAAAATTCTGGATAAAGGTTACCTCGTAACCGGTGTATTCCAAAAACCGCCGCAGCACGTCAAAAACGATAAAAGGACGGGCGTTGCCGATGTGAAAATAGTTGTAAACAGTTGGTCCGCAGGAATACATCCGAACCTTGCCCGCTTCAATCGGGACAAAGGTTTCTTTCTTCTGGGTTAGGGTATTATATAATTTCATAAAGTTCACCTTTCAATTTATTTCTTTACTGCAATGTGTTATGATAACATATTATACACTAAAGATAAGATTAAGTGTCAATGGATAAAATTTTTTAGGAAGAAAATTTCGTATCGTCCAAAATGAAAGCTACGAAATGAATGAGGATTGTCGATGGAAGCAAATACAAAACGAAAAGTCCTGGCCCAGGCGATTTTAGCCCTTGAAAACGAAGCGGATTGTAATCTGTTGCTTGAAGACCTGTGTACGATCAAAGAAATTGAAGACATGGCTCACCGTTTTGAAATTGCCTATCTACTGTCCCAGGGAAAAACCTTCATCGATGTTGAAAAACTGACTGGAGCCAGCTCAGCCACCATCAGCCGCGTTAACCGCTGCCTCAAACACGGCAAAGGCTACCGCAACATCATCGAAAAAATGAAAAAGGACCATACATTGGAGTAGTCTTATCTAAAATTTAATATTAAAGGAGTTGAGTGTAGTGATGAAGGCTGTGAAAAAGTCGAAGAAGTTGGACAACGTTTGTTATGATATTAGAGGACCGGTGGTTGAAGAGGCGGATCGCATGGAACGGGACGGCATTGACATTATTATGCTCAACACCGGGAATACGGCCCCCTTTAATTTAAACGCGCCGGATGAGATTATCCAGGATGTCAAATATAATATGCGGCCAGCCGAAGGCTACTGCAATTCCCAGGGGATTTTCTCAGCCCGGAAGGCCGTGGTTCAGCATTATCAGACCAAGGGTCTGATGGATCTCAAGGTCGATGATGTTTTTCTTGGCAATGGTGTCAGTGAATTGATTCTTTTTTGTATGCAGGCGCTGCTCGATGATGGCGATGAAATCCTGGTTCCGGCACCAGACTACCCGCTATGGTCGGCTGCGGTCAACCTATCGGGAGGCAAGGCTGTCTATTATATCTGTGATGAAGAAGATGAGTGGAACCCTAACCTTGCCGATATCGCCAGTAAGATTACCCCCAATACCAAGGGGATCGTCGTTATTAATCCTAATAACCCCACCGGAGCCCTTTATCCCAGGGAGATTCTTGAGGGGATTGTCGATCTGGCCGTTGCTAACAACTTGATTATTTTTGCCGACGAAATCTATGATCGGGTTCTCTATGATGATGCAGTTCATATCCCGATGGCAACCCTGACTGAGGAGGTGCTGGTGGTGACCCTTAACGGCTTGTCAAAATCACATCGAATTCCCGGTTTTCGGGTCGGTTGGATGATCTTGACCGGCAACAAGGAAGGTGCCAGTGATTATATCGAGGGGATTAAAATGCTTTCCAACATGCGGATGTGCTCCAATGTTCCGGGCCAGCATGCCATCCAGACGTCACTAGGCGGTTACCAGAGCATGAATGATCTGCTTAAGCCCGGGGGGCGACTCTACGAACAGCGCGAGATTGTCTGTAAGCGGATCAATGCGATACCGGGTCTGTCTTGTGTCAGACCCAAAGCGGGATTTTATGTCTTTCCCAAAATTGATACGGAACTATTTAACATCACCAGCGATGTCCAGTTTGCACTGGATTTTCTCAAAGCAGAACATGTCCTGATGGTTCAGGGAACCGGCTTTAACTGGCCCCATCCCGATCATTTTAGAATCGTCTTTTTACCCCATCCTGAAGATCTGTTAGAAACCATGGATCGGCTGGAACGGTTTATGGAAAACTATCAACAAGAATAAGTGTGAAGAACGGAAGAATAATGAAAAAACAATTAATGAAAAGTAAAAAACGAGCAATCGTGGCCGGTGTTTGCGCTGGTCTTGGCGAATACTGCAACATTTCGCCCTGGGTTTTTAGAGGGTTATTATTAGTATTACCGATCGTCTTACGAACTTTTGGGTTAATGATTGGTGTTGGAATTTATATTTTCCTGGCGGTGGTTCTACCCGGTAATCGGCGGATTGCCGATCAGGATGTCGTCGAAGTGGATTATGAGATAGTTGATGATGAAGATGAAGAGATCATTGACTTCAGTGACGAAAAGACAGGCTCCAAAGAAAAGGTTGATTAAGATGCAAGAAAAAAGAATCATCACAAAATCAAGTCAGGAAACCTTTGATTTTGGAAAACATTTGGGGGAAGCCATCGACTTCCCCCTGATTATTTTTTTACAAGGTCAAATGGGTGCCGGAAAGACCCTCTTTTCAAAAGGCTTTGTAGCTGGAATGGGCATCGATGATGAGGTTACCAGCCCGACCTATACGCTTGTCAATGAGTACGGTACCCCCCCTAGAATTTTTCATTTTGATTTGTACCGGCTTAAGGATCCGGATGAGCTTTATGAGATGGGCTTTGAAGATTACCTCAGCCAGGGTTGTACCCTGTTGCTGGAGTGGCCGGATCTGGTGTGGCAAGATCAGCTTGAGCCGCGGCTTGAAATCTGTCTAAAAACCTGTCTGGAGACCCCGCAGCAGCGGGAAATTATTTTAAAAACAGACCACCCCAAAGTGGCCCAGATATTAAAGGCGCTATAAATATCCTGATCGGATAAAAACTCCGGTGAAGCGGCAATTGGCAGCGGTGGAGCCTGAGCCTTTATCTCTGGGCACCTAATTAAGGGGATCTTAATAATTAATAATAAGGTGACAAAGATGGAAAAACTTCAAACTAGCGTGATCATCCCCGCCGCCGGCTTAGGTCGGCGGATGAACGCCTCGGTCAGCAAACAATATCTCCGATTAAACGGAAAACCGATCTTAGCTCATACCCTGGATGTGTTTGAAAAATGCCCCCTGATTAATGAAATCGTGTTGGTTATCAATCCCGAGGAACGAGATCTCTGTCAGGATCAGGTCATCGCAGCCTATCCCTATACCAAGGTCAAATTGGTGGCAGGCGGCAACACCCGGCAAGAGTCGGTTTATGCCGGTTTGGAAGCGGTCGATCCGCAGACCCGGATTGTCCTGATCCATGATGGTGCCAGACCGCTGATCCGCGAGTCGGTGATTCGCAAAAGCATTGCCGAAACAGTCACGCATCAGGCCACGGTGGTAGGGGTGCCGGCTAAAAATACCATCAAAATAATTAATGAAGAAGGCTTTGTCGAACATACCCCGGATCGAAACCTTCTGGTGGAAATCCAAACCCCCCAAACCTTTGCTTATGATTTGATCAGAGCAGCCCACCAACAAGCCCGTGAAGCGGGAGTGGTCGGCACTGATGATGCTTTTCTGGTGGAACGGCTAAAGATCCCGGTTAAGATCGTGGTTGGTGACTATAGCAATATTAAAATCACAACCCCCGAGGATTTGATCATCGCCGAAGCGATCATCAGGCAGCTGGCCAAAAACGATTGATTGGACAAAAAATTAAAAGATTATTAATAGAAATAAAGAATGAAGTGAAAAAACTGTTATTTTATGTAGTTTTTCGCTTCATTCTTTATTTATTGGGGAATAAAAGATATAATGACAAAAGCAATTAAAACAAAATACTAAGGTTATTCACCTTTTTAAAATATACTTAAGAGAATGTGGAGGAAACCATGATTGAATTATCAGAAGAACTTCTATTAAGAATGTACTATAAAATGAATCAGGCTCGCTATTTTGAAGAAAAACTGGATGAACTTGTTTCAAAGGGAAAGGTTCACGGAACGGTTCATCTGGCCATCGGTCAGGAAGCCTCAGGGGTGATGCCTTGTCTGGCACTGGAAGAGGGCGATCTGGTGTCGATGAGCCATCGCAGTCATGTCCAGGCGATCGGTTTTGGATTGGATGTCAATCTGATGATGGCAGAGTGTCTCGGGAAATATACCGGCTACTGCAAGGGTAAAGGTGGTTCGATGCACATTGCCGATGTCGAAAATGGAAATCTTGGCGGCAATGGCATCGTCGGAGGCGGCTTTAACCTGTCCTGCGGGGCGGCACTGACCCAAAAATACCATAATACCGGCAAGGTTGTTTTGTGCTTCGCCGGCGATGGTGCCACTAATACGGGTAGTTTTCATGAATCCCTGAATCTGGCCTCGATCTGGAAGCTGCCGGTGGTTTTTTTTATTGAAAACAATCAGTATGGGATGTCAAATCCGGTTGAAAATCACATCAATATTGAAAACATCTCAGACCGTAGCGAGGCTTATAACATCCCCGGCCTTACGATTGATGGCAATGATTTTCTGGGTGTTTACAATACCGCGACCAAAGCCCTGCGTTATGCCAGAGCAGGTAAAGGTCCGGTGCTGATCGAAGCCAAAACCTATCGCTACAGTGGACACTCTAAAAGCGATAAACAACTGTATCGCGATAAACGCGAGCTTCTTGAATGGCAGAAGAAAGACCCGCTTTTGAAGATGAAAGAATACCTCCGGGAGAACCGCGTTTTTACAGAAAAACAGATCCTCAAAATGGAAGAGGAAGCCAGGGTTTCGATTGAACAGGCGGTCGAATTTGCTCAAAAAAGTCCACAGCCCGAGCTGACCACAATTTTAGAAGATGTCTATGCGTGAGAGGTTGAATAATGATGAAAACAAGTGATATGATAAAAATGACCTACCGCGACGCCATCCGTCTGGGAATAACAGAAGAAATGCGTCAGGATAAAGATGTCATTTTTTTAGGTGAAGATATTGGTACATACGGCGGTGCCTTTGGGGTGTCAAAGGGTTTGCTGGAAGAGTTTGGTGAAGAACGGATTCTCGATACGCCGATTTCAGAAGGCGCCATTGTTGGCACCGCGGTGGGAGCGGCAACCACAGGCCTGCGCCCGATTTGTGAGATGATGTTTATGGATTTTATTACCCTGGGCATGGATGCCCTGGTCAATCAGGGCGCGAAAATGCGCTATCTGTTTGGCGGTCAGTCTCAGGTGCCAATGGTGCTAAGGCTGCCAGCTGGATCCGGAACCGGGGCAGCGGCGCAACACAGTCAGAGTCTCGAAGCCTGGTTATGCCATGTGCCCGGACTAAAGGTAGTAACCCCTTCCAGCCCGGCCCAGGCAAAAGGGCTGATAAAAGCGGCCATCCGGGATAATAACCCAGTCTGTTTTATCGAGCATAAGATGCTCTATGATGCGGTCGGGCTGGTTCCAATCGATGAAGACTATATCCTGGAAATTGGAAAAACGATTGTCGAACGTCCCGGCAAGGATGTTACCATTGTTGCTTACGGTACCACCCTGCTAAAAGCCATTGAAGCGGCCGAGTTTTTAGAGGAAGAAGGGATTAAGGTGGAAATTCTTAATCCGTTGACCCTGTATCCGATCGAGATGCAACCGATCATTGATTCAGTTATAAAAACCGGCTGTCTGATTGTCGCCCATGAGGCGGTTAAAACCGGCGGCCTGGGTGGCGAAATTGTTGCCCGGGTGGTCGAAAGCGAAGCCTTCGACTACCTGACAGCGCCGATTATTCGTCTGGGCGGGCTGGATGTTCCGATTCCTTTTAATCAGGAATTAGAGGCCGCAACAGTACCCCAGCGAAACGATTTCGTGCATGGCGTCTATCGCCTCCTTAACCGGATATAAGGAGTTGGCAGAATGATGGAAAAAGAAATAATCTTACCGAAAGAGAAGCTTAATATGGCAGCAGAAAATGTGACAAATGCCGCAACCCTTGAGTCGGCAGAAACAATCATAAAAGAGGCCGTGTGCGATGATAATCAGCATCAAGACGGGGCGGCCGAGATAAGCACAGAGCCACCAGCCGCGGTCACCCCAGAAAGCTTAGAAGAGCATCAACAATTAGCTGAGGATATCGTAACAGAAGATCCGAAAGAAGAAAATCTGGAAGAGAAACTGACAGCGGCGATTGCAGCACTGGAAAGAAACTTAGAAGAAACCATCAAAGAAGGCATCAAAACAGAAGCTACCGAAGAGCTACCCGCTAACGCGATTCGGGGAATCCTCAAAGATGAAGAAATTGAAGAGCCGCAGGAAAACCCCGGTCAACCCGATCCCCGCGCGGGAAAGGTCAGAGCAACCCCGGCGGCAAGACGGATTGCCCGGGAATTTAAGGTAGAACTTGATCAGGTCATCGGCAGTGGACCAAAGGGAAGAATTGAAACCGATGATGTTAAGAAATTGGTGGTTATTCAACCGGGAAGTTTGAATTACAAATCAAAAGAACCGGTGGTAATCAAAACAAATCTGGAAAAAATAGCCGGGAATCCCAGCAATCTCTTTTCAACGCCAGTGAAGCTGGAAGAGGTTCCCGAACCACCGCTTAAACCCCGCAAAAAACTTAGAGATATGAACCAAAAAACAGAAAAGCTTCCCAATCCGGAGTTGGATTTTGTCCCCTTTGTCGATGAGAATGATGACAGGTTAAAAGTGCAAGACGTTGATGTAGTGACTAAAATATCAGAACTCGACTTTGTTCCCTTTGTCGATTTGAAAGCGGAACCGCTGCGGGAAGAAATCATTGTTAAACCAACACCGATGCATGTGCTTTATGAAAATGAAGAGCAGGATCAGGCGTTTATAAACCGTAAAAGCCGCGGTTTACCAAAAAGAACACCGAGTCAGGATCAATATCAAACTAAAGCCAAAGCGCCAATAAGTCCAGATCAAGCGGTTGTCAAAGCAGTCGACAGTGAAGTGAAAACCAGTGAAAATAAGCCCGTTAACAGCCAAATAACGGAACTAGTAAAAAATCAGCCGGAGGATCTTTTGCCAGAAACCGATCAACCAGAAGTTTTTGAGACTGCAGCCACTGATACCGAAAAGGTTGAACCGTTAGAGAGCCACGCTGATCCGGTTCAGCCAGCTCAAGAACTGATTCAGCAACCAGAGAACGTTAACAATGAGCAAGCAATGGCTGATCAAAATGATGATGAAAAAGATGTAAAAAACCTTGAAAAAATTATCGCCCCAACGCTAAGACCCAAAGCAATCAGAAAATACCTGGTAAAAAGCACCGGGGAAGTACCGGTCATCAGCTTAACCACGGAAATTGACATGACCGAAATTAAAGATCTCAGAAAGAAGATTACCAAGAAAATCGAGGAACAGGCGAAATATCGCTGTACTTATACCGATTTTCTGCTATTGGCAACCTCCCGGGCACTAATTAAGCATCCTTTGATTAACGCCCGACGGGAGGGCGATCAAGTGGTTGTCCATGATCATGTGAATATCGGCTTAACCGTTGAATCCGAAAGTGGTTTTATCGTGTCGGTGATTCCTAATAGTCAGACGATGAGCTTTGTCGAGATCGTCAAAAGTCGCGGTGATCTTTTAAAGGCAGTCAAAAACAAACATCTGCCCGAGGATCAAGAGGCCACCACCACCTTTACGATTACCAACCTGGGAATGTATGGGATCCGCGAGTTTACCGCGATTATCAATCAGACCAACAGTGCCATCCTCAGCGTTGGCGAAGTGGTTCAGCGGATCCGGATTCACCAGGGCGAACCGGTCGTTCGATCGGTGATGAAAATTAGCCTAAACCTCGATCAACGGGTAGCCAATGGGGTCGACGGCGCAAAATTCCTTCAAGACATTAAAGCCGACATGGAGAATCCGCCCCTATTATTATTTTAGCCTGAAAATTGCTTAACTCAAGAAAAGATAACGTTACCAAAAAAATAAGTATTGTCACATTTAAGCTAATTGTGTTAGACTAAACAGCATAATAGAAGATTACCGAACATACATGAAGCAGATGAAAAGCAATGGCCAATTGTCTGCTTTTTTTGTATCTAAACAAGAGTTGAATTCGAAAGGAGTACAAGGTTGGAGAAGATATTAAAGGAAGGCATTACCTTTGATGATGTATTGTTAATCCCAGGAAAATCAGAAGTGTTGCCAGGGGATGTCAACACCGGCACCCGTCTGACAAAAAAAATTGCCCTGAATATTCCCATCATGAGCGCCGGCATGGATACCGTTACCGAGGGACGATTGGCGATTGCGATGGCCAGAGAAGGCGGCATCGGGATTATTCATAAAAATATGACGATTGAAGAACAGGCTTTTGAAATTGACAAGGTTAAACGCTCAGAAAACGGGGTTATCGTTGATCCGTTTTTCTTATCACCGGATCATAATATCGGTGATGCCCTGGAGCTGATGTCCCGTTATCGGATTTCCGGCGTTCCCATCACCGTTGCAGGAAAATTGGTGGGAATCATCACCAACCGCGATCTGCGCTTTGAAAGTGACCCCAAAAAGAAGATCAAAGACGCGATGACAAAAGAAAACCTGGTGACCGCTGAAGAAGGTACTACCTTAGAAAAAGCCGAAGCCATTTTAAAACAATACAAAATCGAAAAACTTCCGATTGTCGATTCTGAAAACAATTTAAAAGGTTTGATCACCATTAAAGACATTGAAAAGAGCATTAAATATCCCAATGCCGCTAAAGACTATCGCGGTCGACTGATTGTTGGCGGTGCTGTTGGCATTAGCAGTAACACCTTTGAACGCGTCGATGCATTAGTTAAAGCCCAGGCGGATGTGATCGTCGTGGATACCGCTCATGGTCATTCGATTGGCGTCATTAAAACTGTCAAAGCGATCAAAGAAAAATATCCCGAGGTTCAGTTGATCGTCGGAAACATTGCCACTGGAGCCGCCGCCAAAGATTTAATCGAAGCCGGCGTTGATGCCCTTAAGGTCGGGATCGGCCCCGGTTCTATCTGTACCACTCGAGTGGTAGCAGGGATTGGCGTCCCACAAGTCACGGCGATCTTAGATGTGGTTGAAGTTGCCAAAGAACACGATATTCCAGTGATCGCCGATGGTGGGATCAAGTATTCCGGTGATGTCGTTAAAGCGATTGGCGCCGGTGCTGACGTGGTGATGATCGGCAGTCTCTTTGCCGGGACTGATGAAAGCCCGGGAGAAACCATTATCTACCAGGGTCGTAGCTTTAAAACCTACCGCGGGATGGGCTCTTTAGGAGCCATGAAAGATGGTAGCTCGGATCGCTATTTCCAGGAAGGTCAGAAAAAACTGGTTCCTGAAGGCGTTGAGGGTAAGGTTCCCTACAAAGGATCATTAGCCGATACGGTCTACCAACTCGTTGGTGGCCTCCGTTCAGGAATGGGCTATTGTGGTACGCCAACGATTAAGGATTTAAGAGAAAAATCACAGTTTATGAAAATAACCAGTGCCGGTTTGATCGAAAGTCACCCACATGACATTTCCATCACCAAAGAATCACCGAACTACAATAGCGCGCAATTTTAGGAGAATTTATGATAGCAAAGCATTATCAAGATGAAATTATTCTCATTGTGGATTTTGGAGCACAATACAATCAACTGATCGCCCGACGGGTTCGAGAAGCCCGGGTGTATTCTGAGGTTGTTCCCTATGATATTAGTCCCGATGAGATTCGTCAGAAAAATCCCAAGGGGATTATCTTCACTGGCGGGCCTTCTAGTGTTCATGAAGAGGGAGCACCGCTTTGTGACCCGGAAATTTATAACATGGGGATTCCGATTTTAGGGATCTGCTATGGCGCTCAGCTGATGGCTGAGCAGCTACAAGGTGCAACTAATTCTGCCGATATTCGGGAGTACGGAAAAAAAGCCCTGAAATTTGAAACAGACTCGGTGTTGTTTAAAGATATTCCCGATGGTTCGACCTGCTGGATGAGTCACACCAATTATATCCAGACAATCCCGGAAGGATTCTGTATCACTGCCACGACTGACTCCTGTCCGACCGGTGCCATGGAATGTCATGAACGCAAGCTCTATGCGGTGCAATTCCATCCCGAAGTGGAACATACCAAATATGGTAAAGAAGTGTTAAATAACTTTATCTACAATGTCTGCGGCTGCCAAGGTTTATGGACCATGCATAACTTTGCCCAGGAACAGATTGAAGCGATTAAAGAACAGGTTGGTGACCGGCGAGTCTTATGCGCCCTCAGTGGCGGCGTTGATTCTTCGGTTGCGGCAACCCTGGTTCACCAGGCCATCGGTGATAAGCTGACCTGTATTTTTGTCGATCATGGTCTGCTGCGAAAAGATGAAGGCGATCAGGTTGAAGCAATCTTTAAAAACCGCTTTAATATGAACTTTATCCGGGTAAACTGCGAAGAGCGTTTCCTTGGTAAACTGGCAGGCGTCAGTGATCCCGAACAAAAACGAAAAATCATTGGTACCGAGTTTATCCGCGTCTTTGAAGAAGAATCCAGTAAATTAAACGATATCGATTTTCTATTACAGGGAACCATCTATCCCGATGTCATCGAAAGCGGCACCAAAAATGCGGCGGTCATCAAAAGCCATCATAATGTTGGTGGACTGCCCGATGATGTTAATTTTGAACTGATTGAACCGCTTAGAAACCTCTTTAAAGATGAGGTTCGGGCAGTCGGTGAAGAAATCGGGTTGGATCACGATCTGGTCTGGCGGCAACCCTTCCCGGGACCAGGTCTGGCCATTCGGGTGATGGGTGATATCACCAAAGAAAAACTGGACATCTTAAAAGAAGCTGATTTTGTCTTTCGCGACGAGATTGCCAAAGCTGGCCTGGATGAAGAAATCTGGCAATACTTTGCGGTGTTGCCAGGAAACCGCAGCGTCGGGGTGATGGGTGATGAACGCACCTATGATTACACCATCGGCCTGCGCGCCGTTACCTCAGTTGATGGGATGACCTCCGACTGGGCGCGCATCCCCTTTGATGTTTTAGAAAGCATCTCCACCCGAATTGTTAATGAAGTCAAGCATGTCAGCCGGATTGTTTATGACATTACCAGCAAGCCACCCTCAACGATCGAGTGGGAATAGGCGGGATAAGAACAGTTAATCAAGTTATAGTCGCATACTAGCGGTTTACAAGGAATAGGAACGCTACGATCTTAATATGGATAACAATCAATAGGTGGTTATGATGTACTGCATGGAATGCATGCAATCATAGCCACTTATTTTTTTGACTATTTGTCCAAAATGCGTTAATAATAAAGATCCAGATCGGGGAGATTAAAAAAAGGTAAAATTGAAATATAAAAATGAATGGGGCTTTATATTTCAATATAATTGACTAAATGAAATAAAAGCGATATGATAATTAAATAATTTCATTTTAGGAGTATTGTCGATGAATACCAGAGCAGGTGAATACCGTATCAATTTAAAAGGGACAATGGAATACAAATATTTTCTGCCCAAGCCCCTCCCCCCAAATCCGGCAATTGAATATGATCAAGAGATGGTAGAATTGCTGTCAAAAGCAAATAGAAGTGTGGGAATTTTACAGGGAATATCAAGTCAGGTTCCGGATATTGATTTATTTGTATCAATGTACGTGAGAAAAGAAGCGCTGTTGTCATCCCAAATCGAAGGAACACAGGCAACATTAGATGATATTTTAGATCCAAACCTTGATGATAATACGAACCTTGAGGTTGAAGAGGTCATTAATTATATAAGGGCTGCGTCTTACGCAAAACAAAGAGTGAAGGCATTGCCGATATCCAGTCGATTGCTGAGGGAGATCCACGAAATTTTATTAGCAGGGGCAAGGGGAAGCGAAAAAAATCCAGGCGAGTTTAGACGATCGCAAAATTGGATCGGTCCCCAGGGAGGAAGTTTAAAAGATGCGCGATTTGTGCCGCCCAATGTTAACGATATGATTGATGCGATGTCAGATTTAGAGATATTTATCAATCAAGAAGATGCACTGGATCCATTAATCAAAACAGGACTCGTACATTATCAGTTTGAAACGATCCATCCTTTTTTAGATGGTAATGGTCGAATTGGACGTTTGATGATTAACTTATTTTTAATGGAAAGAAAAGTAATTAGTTATGAAACGCTATATATATCCTATTTCTTAAAAAGAAATCGAATTGAGTATTATGACAGGCTGATGGAAGTAAGATCAAAAGGAAATTTTGAACAGTGGATCAAGTTTTTCATATTAGCTGTTTATGAGTCAGCTGAGGTTGCTATCCAAACGATTGAAAAACTTGTTAAATTAAATGAGCAGAACACACGCCTCGTAGAAAATAATGTCGGGAGAGCTAAAAAGACCGTCAAGTTGGTGTTAAAATACCTTGAAGGTCACCCGATTATTGATATTAAGAAAACCAGCGCAGCCCTGGACCTTTCATATAATACTGTTTCTAGTGCAGTCAAGCAGCTTATCGATTTGGGGATTTTGGTACAAACAGTGAGTGGACAAAGAAATCGAGTTTTTGCTTATGAAGAATATTTGCAAATCATGAGAAAAGACACTGAATATTAGAAACAAAGCAGAAGCATGCAGGTGCATAATAATTCAGATGTGAATAATGTCATTAAATTCCACAAATGATTTCTTTGTCAACTTAGAAAAAATTGGTTGAGAAACTTAGGATTCAAAATAAACCCCATAAGTGGTACAATAATAACACGACAAAAACCGAATTGGAGGGTGATCATGGAATATAGCGCCGGAATGGTTTCAAGCCTGTTTTGGCTCAGCGAAACCCGAAAAACAGCCCTGCTTTTGCAAGACGGCAACGACGTTGTGGCGATCCGGGATCTTGCCCAGACCGAAAATATTTATCAGGTTAAAAATAAAATGCGGGCCCGAAAAATGGCCAATGTCATCATCAAGCGTCTTCACAGTCTGCCCGATGACTGTTTAGAATTGATCGTAACCGCTGATATTGCCACCGTCAAGCTGATTATTCTGATCAGCATTATGAAGACCGATCGGCTTTTTTTTGAGTTTATTCATCAGGTGTACCGCCCGGCGATTCTTTTAGGGGAGACAGTCATCACCGACCGAGCTATCAACAGCTTCTTTGATGAAAAAAAACAGCAAAACGAAACCGTGGCAGCATGGACTGAAATAACCACCAAAAAGTTAAAGCAGCAATATATAAAGAATCTGCTTGAAGCCGGGGTGATTCAAAACAAAGAAGAGCAAAGAAAAATTATCATTCCCCTGGTTGACTACAACCTGAGAAAAATACTAGAAGATCATGGCTTCACAGCTTACTTGAATGCCATAACTGGAGAGGCCTAACATGAACAACATCGAAACCCGCTTGGATCAAATTGAAGCGAAAATCACAACCGATGACTTTTTAAAAAACAAGGGTCTGGGCAATGAAGTGGGCTACTACATCTTTGACTATGCCCCCCAGAACGAACTAAAGGTTAGGCAGCACATTGCCTATCTTAAAGCGAAAATTAATAAATCAGCCAGCGGCGTAAAGATTGTCGAGTATGACCTCTACCAACTGGTGATTACCATTTTAAGAGAACGGGGCTATCTGGAAAAGTGCTTCCAGTTTGAAAAAACAAAAGGTCTGGATTATACCTACCAGGCCATTATTAAAATGCTCCGCCTGACCAGCAAGACCAATCTGCTAGTCAACCATATTGTTGAGCATACCCCAGATCATTCGGTGATTTTTATTACCGGGGTAGGAAAATGCTATCCGATTGTGCGGTCCCACAATGTCCTCAACAATCTTCATCAGGTGCTGGATTCTGTGCCAGTGGTGATGTTTTTCCCCGGTGTTTATTCTGGCCAGGATTTACAGCTCTTTGCTACCATTAAAGACGATAACTACTACCGGGCCTTCAAACTCATTTAAAGCTGCCCGTCATACCGGCCTAAAACTTAAAAACTTGTTAAATAAAAACTTTGGAGGAAAAAAGATGCGTATTGCAGAGATGTTTGTCAAACCGATTGATCGGGATATTAAAGGCGTCATTAAAGTCGGCCAGGACGACGATGTCAACATTTATCAGGAACTGGATGAATATGTGGTGACCAAAGAGTTGCTAAAACATTTCCGCAACTTTTTCGAAAGCTACAAAAATGGCATCACTGGCCATACCGATAAAATGGGGGTCTGGATTTCCGGTTTCTTTGGTTCCGGTAAGTCCCACTTTCTCAAAATCTTATCCTATCTGCTAGAAAATAAAGACGTCAATGGGAAAAAAGCCATTGAGTTTTTTACCGACGGCAGCAAGCTGAACGATTCCGTAGTTATGGCAAACATTCGCCTGGCCGAAAATGTCTCGAGCGATGCGATTCTTTTCAATATCGATTCCAAAAGTGAATCCAACTCCAAGTCCTCAAAAGACGCCATCATCGATGTCTTCATGAAAGTCTTTAATGAAATGCAGGGCTTCTGCGGTTCACTTCCCTTTCTGGCCGATCTGGAACGCAAACTCGCTGATGACGGCAATTTTGAAAGCTTTAAAGCCGCCTATCGTGAAGCTTACGGCAACGCCTGGGAGGATGCCCGGGAAGACTTCTATTTTATTCAGGACGAACTGGTGGAAGTGTTAGCAAAACAGGGGATTATGAGTGAGGAAGCCGCCCGCACCTGGTGTGAGAAAGCCGCTGATACCTACACCCTCTCGATCGAAAAATTTGCCAACCTGATAAGGCACTATTGTGACAAAAAGGGTAGTAATCATCATGTTGTCTTTATGGTCGATGAAATCGGTCAGTACATCGCCGATGATGCCCGGCTGATGCTCAATCTCCAGACCGTTACTGAAGATTTGGGTACGGCCTGTGGCGGTAAGGCCTGGGTGATTGTCACCAGTCAGCAGGATATTGACGCCGTTGTCACCGTCAAAGGCAGTGACTTCTCTAAAATTCAGGGTCGCTTTGACACCCGGCTCTCGCTGTCCAGCGCCAACGTCGATGAAGTCATCCGCAAGCGGATTCTGGAAAAAAATCAGGCCGGGATGGTAACCCTGCAGCTTTATTATGACCAAAAAGAATCGGTGATCAAAAACCTGATCACCTTTTCCGGCGAAGTGGAAAAAAAGCTCTACCGTGACCGTGACGAGTTCGCTGGGGTCTACCCCTTTATCCCTTATCAGTTCAACCTGCTGGGACAGGTTTTAACCGCCATCCGTAATCACAGTGCCTCCGGAAAGCATCTGGCCGAAGGGGAACGCTCGATGATTGCCTTGTTCAAAGAATCGGCGATGTCGCTGATGGAAGCGACCGAAGGCGCCCTAGTGCCATTTTATACCTTTTACAACGCCTTGGATCAGTTTATCGACCACACCCACCGCATTGTCATTAAGCAGGCTGAAGAAAATACCCTACTGGAAGCCCAGGATGTGGAGCTGTTAAAAATTCTCTTTATGATCAAACATGTCAAAGAGATTAAAGCCAATACCGAAAACATCACCACCCTGATGGTGTCAAGCGTCGATGACGACCGGATCAACTTAAGAAAAAAAGTGGAGGCGTCGCTAAGCCGTTTGATCGCCCAGACCCTGGTTCAGAAGAACGGCGACGTTTACATGTTTCTGACCAACGAAGAGCAGGATATTAACCGGGCGATCCAGAATGAAGCGGTGGAAATGGGTGAAATCATCAACGAAGCCGCGGCGATCATCTTCCAGGAAATCATTAAAGAAAACAAATACCGTTACAATAACCGCTACCATTTTCCTTATAACCAGATTGTCGATGGACGGTATTTTAAAAATAACCAGTCCGAAGAAATGGCGGTTCATATTATCACCCCCTATCATGATGAGGACTACAAAACCGAAACCCTCCGGATGCTG
This sequence comes from uncultured Acetobacterium sp., assembly GCF_927416815.1. Taxonomy (NCBI): domain Bacteria; kingdom Bacillati; phylum Bacillota; class Clostridia; order Eubacteriales; family Eubacteriaceae; genus Acetobacterium; species uncultured Acetobacterium sp. Next base: position 57,139 of record NZ_CAKMJU010000002.1, read on the forward strand.
TCCGCCCAGAAGCCCCAGGTGCTGGTGCACCTCCCCGGGGACGCCACCTTTCTGGATGAAATCATCGAGCAATTGAAAATCAGTAAATATTTGACTAAAAGAGGAGTGGAGCTGGAGAAAAACTTTGCCAGCATTAAACGGGCTAAAGAGGATGAACTCAGCGAAAAGAAACAGCGGATTCGGATTTTTATTGAAGAAGCCATTAAGCATGCTAATATCTACGTGGCCGGCGATAAAACCAATATTCCAGCCAAAGATACGGAAAGCCGGATTAGTGATGGCCTGGGCAAGCTGGTCAATGCCCGCTACAATAAGCTCTATTATATGGAAACCCAGCCCCAGTCTGCCGATATTGAGCAGCTTTTCAAGTCAACCGGCCAGATTGCCATGGGTCAGTCCACTGCCCCGGCGGCCAACAACCTGGCGCTGGAAGACCTATTAAACGCCATTGAGCTGCTGTCCCGGCACACCAAAATTTCATTAAAAGCGCTGATCAAACATTTTTCCGATGCCCCCTACGGATTTATTGACTGGGACGTCCGGTGGCTGGTCGCGATGCTCTTTAAACAGGGAAAGGTCAGTCTGATTTTAAACAGCGAAACCCTGTCCCCGGTGGAAGCCGACCCCAAAGACCTGTTAAAGCTGCTGACCAAAACCGAGTTTGGCGACAAACTCTTAATTGAAAAGCGGGAACACCCTAGCGAGGCCCAGATAAAATCGGTCAAGGAAGTGATGAAGGGTCTCTTTGCCATGACAGCCATTGACGATGAAGAAGATACCATTATCAAAACTTTTAAATCCCGAGCAAAAAGTAAACTAAGAGAAATAGATGGACTGCTAATTGAATACCGGCTTGAACAACGCTTCCCGGGTAAGGTCATTCTTTTAAATGGCAAAGCGATGCTGGATACCATCTTAAATATGACCAATGCTCTGATATTTTTTAAACATGTTCATGACCACCGCGATGACTTCCTGGATCTGGCGGATGATTTGGAACCGATTATCAGCTTTTTTAACAGCGAACAGAAAAAGATCCTCAAAACCGCCTTTAAATATATCGATATCTATGAAAACAGCAAAAACTATATTGTCGATGAGGAACTCAGAGAGACCATTGAAGAAATCCGCCAAGTTGCCAAAAAGTCCAGCCCTTACAATGACATTTTCAAGTTGCCGGATGCCTTAAGCCGCTATGCCAAAGGGCACAGTGCCCTGATTGCCGTTGAAGTTGAACCGATTCGGGAGCTTGTTTTAAATGATGAAAGCGAGGTGTTGGCACAACTAACGCCCATTGAAGTCAAGGAAAAATTTGAAAGCCGCTATCTCAAAACCTTTCGGGAGCTGATCGATAAGCTGGAAGCTTCCAACGAAATAGCGACGGTTAAAAATATTCAGTACGAAAGTGCAACCCTGAAAGAACGTTTTATTCATGAAATTGTCGATTACAAAAACACCATGGTGGTGGTTTACCCCCGATCGACTGGTTCAGGTGGTAGTGTCGTCAACAATCCCCCTGCCAAAATCAAAAAAACAAAAATCGTCAAGCTCAAAACGATGAAAATTCCCACCACCGTCACCATTGAAAAGGAAAGTGATGTGGAAGCCTTTATCCAGACCGTTAAAAGCGAATTATTAAAAGAACTGAACCGCAGCGATGACACCATCATCAATCTGACCATTTAAGGGAGCATAGACATGAATAAGACCGCCATTAAAGAATTTGCCGTAACGGCGCGAAAAAAACTGATCGCCTCGGTTAAAGACAAGGCCGGAAAAATCGGGATTACCGAAGACAACATCACCACGGCCATTACCACCGGCAGCGGATTTGCCATCTTTCCCACCCATTTTGGGACGGAAATAAAATTGGCCGGAAAAGAACTGGTGCAACGGGAGAACCTGATTTGTCAGATTAAAGAAAAAGGCTATAACACCGTCATCGAAGAGGTAGCCTATACCTGGTTCAACCGGATTATCGCCATCCGCTTTATGGAAGTCAACGACTATCTTCCCACCAGGGTACGGGTGCTGTCCTCGGAAACAAAAGACAAGTTTGAGCCGGATCTGATCACGCAGGCGCCCAATATTGAACTAGATTTAACCCCCGCTGAAAAGGATGAGATCCTGAGTCTTAAAATGAAAAACGACTTGGATAATCTTTTTCGGATGCTCTTAATCAGACAATGTAACGCCCTGGGAGAAATCCTGCCGGAGCTGTTTGAAAACACCTCAGCTGCCAACCGCGATTATACTGAAATTCTGCTGGATATTTCATATACCAAAGAAGACAGCGTGATCCGCGACCTGCTTAAGATCGATGAGGCAGATTTTCGGGATGCGGTGGAGATTATCGGGTGGATGTATCAGTATTACAACACCGAGCCCAAAGACGAAACCTTTGCCCTCTTAAAAAAGAACGTAAAAATTACCAAAGAGCGAATTCCTTCGGCCACCCAGCTTTTCACACCAGACTGGATTGTCCGCTATATGGTGGAAAACAGCCTGGGGCGTTTGTGGTTGGAGCATTGTCAAGCAGAAGCGGGACTATCAAACGAGTATTTAAATGCCAGCTATTTTGGCTGGAAATATTATCTGGAAGAGGCCGAGCAGGAGCCAGAGGTACGGGCACAGCTGGAAATGCTGCGCCAAAATACCAAAAATCTCAGCCCGGAAGACATTAAAGTGATTGATCCCTGTATGGGCAGCGGTCATATCCTCGTTTATGCCTTTGAGGTGCTGATGCAGATTTATGAAAGTTACGGTTATACCCAGCGGGATGCCGCCAGACTGATTATTGAAAAGAACCTTTACGGTCTCGATATCGATGACCGGGCTTTTCAGCTGGCCTATTTTGCCGTGATGATGAAAGGGCGAAAATACAACCGCCGGATTTTGACCAGTAAAATAAAAACAAACCTTTGTGGCATTCAGGAAAGCAATGCGATTAAATCGGAACTGATTAATTTTATTTCAGATGGGAATGAAAGTCTTTTTAGTGATACCCGGGCTCTGATTAAGGTGTTTCAAGATGCCAAAGAATACGGCAGTATTCTGGAAATGCCGGAGATCGATTTTGAAGCGCTGAATAAACGCATCAACCAGATTAACACAGCGGTTTACGACAACATTATCGATCGCATTATTCAGGATGATGTCAGGAATCACTTGATACCGCTGATCAAACAGGCGGAGATCATGGCAGAAAAATATGATGTGGTGATTACCAATCCGCCTTATATGAGTAGTAAAGGGATGGCTGCAAAGCTAAGTGATTATGTAAATCGGCATTATTCAGATAGTAAAAATGATTTTTTTTCGGTGTTCATTGAAAAATGCAGCATAATGACAAAAGATAGTGGTTTTTTTGCCATGATTACTCAACATACATTTATGTTTATTTCAAGCTTCGAAAAATTTCGAAACAAACTATTGCAAAAAGATATTGTGAACATGGCACATTTAGGCGCTAGAGCCTTTGAAGAAATTGGTGGTGAGGTGGTTCAGACTACGGCATTTGTGCTAAACAAAATAAATGTAAAAAAGTATCGATCCGTATTTGTAAGACTGGTGGATTATAGTAGTCAACAGGAAAAAGAAAAGGCTTTTTTAGCAGGAAAAGATCTGTATGTTGCTAAACAGGAAAACTTTGAGAAAATACCGGGGATGCCAATTTCTTATTGGGTAAGTGAACAGGTTTTGAAGTGCTTTGAACAAAAATATAACTTTGGACATATTGCATATCCAAGACAAGGATTAATTACTGGCAATGTAAATAGATTCGTTAGAAAATGGTTTGAATGTTCGGCAAAGAATACTAGTTTCGTAAAATCAAGCCTAAAGACGGTTGATTCAAATAAATGGTATCCGTATAATAATGGCGGGAGTTTTAGAAAATGGTACGGCAATAATGAACATGTAGTAAATTGGGAATGCAATGGTTATGAAATACGGAATTTTAAAGATGAAAAAGGTAAATTAAGGTCAAGACCACAAAATATTGGTTATTTTTTCAGAGAGGGTCTTACTTATTCAGATATCGCTTCAAGTGGTTTTTCTATGAGGCATTTTGATACAGGTCATATTTTTGATACAACAGGTCCATCCTGTTTTGTAGAGAGAAGTTTTATACATTTAAAATTCTATGCTTTAGCGTTAATGAATACAAAACTAACATTTGAAATATTAAAATTAGTTGCTCCAACGATTCACTTTACGCAAAGTTCGGTAGCGAAAATGCCAGTAATTGTAAATAGTGATTATTTAGAGAACATTAACGAAATTGTGAAGTGGAACATTCAACTCTCAAAATCTGACTGGGACTCTTTCGAAACCTCATGGGATTTCAAAAGACACCCCTTATTAAATAGTGAAAATCGCTACTATGCATCATTTGAAAATGAAGACAAAATTTTCCTAAAAGACGAAACTGATCAAATCCCATATAAACACTCGCTTGCTCTAGCTTACAACACTTGGGAAACTTTCACCGAAAACCAATTCGCCCAACTCAAAGCCAACGAAGAAGAACTCAACCGGATTTTCATTGAAATCTATGGTCTGGAAGACGAACTCACCCCGGAGGTTGAAGATAAGGACGTCACCATCCGCAGGGCCGATCTGGGCCGGGATATCCGTTCCCTAATTTCCTATGCGGTCGGCTGCATGCTGGGTCGTTATTCGCTGGATGCACCCGGCCTGGCCTATGCCGGTGGCGAGTGGGAAGCTGATCAATACACCACCATCATTCCGGACAAAGACAATATTATCCCCATCACTGATGCCGAATATTTTGATGACGATATGGTGGCCCGGCTGGTTAACTTTATCAAAGTTGTTTATGGGGAAGCATCTCTGGAAGAAAATCTGGACTTTATTGCCGGTGCCTTGGGCAACAAGGGTAACACCGCCCGGGAGGTCATCCGGAATTATTTCCTTAAAGATTTCTATAAAGATCATCTTAAAATCTATCAGAAGCGGCCGATTTACTGGCTCTTTGATAGCGGCAAAGAAAATGGCTTTAATGCGTTAATCTACATGCACCGCTACGATCAGGACACAGTCGGCCGGGTGCGAACCGATTACCTGCATAAAATCCAGGCCAAGCTGGAAGATATCATTAACCACTGTAATGTCATTCTCGCCAGTGAAGCCTCAGCCGGGGAGAAAGCCGCAGCAGTCAAGAAGAAGGAAAAACTGATCAAGCAATTAGCCGAGACCCGGCTTTATGATCAGGCCATCGCCCACATCGCCCTGAGTCGTATTCCCATTGATCTGGATGACGGGGTCAAGGTGAACTACGCCAAATTCCAGGATGTCGAAGTCGCCAGTGAAGGGAAAAAAGCAGTTAGGGTTAATCTGCTGGCAAAGATATGAAAAAGAGGTGTATGAGATGAAAAAAGAATCGAGAGAATTGGAGTATAAACAAGAGTATACACCAACATTTCTTAAAACAGTAAGTGCTTTCTCCAATTATTTGGACGGCGAAATAATTTTTGGTATTGAAGATAACGGCAATATCAGGGGAATCAAAAAACCTGAATTGATGAAGTTAAGCATTGAAAATGCAATTAATGATAATATACATCCACGCCCAATTTTTCGAATAAGTGAAAAAGAATTAGAAGGAAAGACACTCATCGTTCTAAAAGTACAAAAGGGGAATGAGACGCCGTATTACTATCGTCATCAGGCTTATCAAAGAAGCGATACGTCAAGTGTTCCAGTCGATGATAAAGCACTTAGGAACTTGGTAATGGAGGGTAATCATATTAGCTATGAGCAACTTCCAGCCCAAAAACAGGATTTAGAATTTCATGTTTTAGAAAATGCGCTTCGAAATGAGATCGGTATTGAAAAATTTGACTACGACGTGCTAAGAACGTTAGGGTTGTATAAGGACGGAAGATATAACCGAGCTGCAGAGCTACTGGCGGATCAAAATGAGATTGCAGAATCAACGATTGATATGGTTCGTTTTGGGGACACGGAATCTATTTTTTTGGATCGGAAATCAATAACCAAAGAAACACTGCTAATTCAATATGATGAAGCATTGAAATTCTTTGATCATTGGTATCAGCCTTATGAAGAAGTTGTTGGATTTTATCGTGAAAAGCGAATTCAAGTACCGCGAGCGGCATTTCGCGAAAGCCTGGCAAATGCTATCGTTCATCGCGACTTTACAATCAATGCAGCTATTCGAATTGGAATGTATAAAGATCATATCGAGATCACTTCGCCGGGTGCGTTACCTTCGGGATTGACAAAGGAGGATTTCACTTGTGGTGATGTGTCAGTACTGCGCAATAGTATTATTGCGGAAGTATTTCATCGTTTAAATATTATTGAAAAATTCGCAACTGGAATCAGAAGAATTAAGAAAGAATATGCATCCTTTGAAGAAAGTGCTGCTTTTGAGGTTCATAAAACTTATATTAAGTTTACCTTACCTTGTGTTAGCTATAAGGAAGAAGGACGCACGGAAAATATCGAAGATTTTGTTGTTGCGATCATAAAAAAGCAGGGAAGTATTACTCGGGCAGAAATGGAAAGTATCACTGGATTGAAGAAATCGAGAGTGAGTGAAGTTCTTAAAACTTTAACAAACAAGGGTGTCATTCAGAAAACAGGAAAGGCACGCGGAACAAAATATATCTTGGCTGATTAATAATCGTCCGGTTTTGTATGTATCGTCCGGTTTATCGTCCGGTACCGGACGATAAAAAAAGTACCGACTAAATCGTGAAATTTACTGAAAAGGAGTGACATATGAATCTGCAAACCATCCAAGAACAAATAAATAAAAAATTTCAGGGCGATAGTCGAAGGCTTGTTTTCTGGTACGATGATAAGGGTGAGTTTATCAATGATATTGATCGTCTGGTCTTAGACAACGCAACGATCCACCGCTTAACCGGGGATAACACTCTGTACACCAAGTTTTTGCTTGAGTGTGAGGATCAGACCAACAATTACCTGATCTATGCACCCTTCCCCAAGCCAGCGGACAAGGATAACCATTTGGCAGATATTGTTTATTATTCTCGGCAATTTTTCACGGATCGCGTGTCGTTGCTGTGCAGTACCTATGCTATCCCGGAAAAGTATCAGGAACAGCTTTCCCAATACGGGAAATTCTGGAAATCCAATGAACGGATTGATAAATTTATTGATTTGGGGATCGAGGACTATAATCCGGAAATCATTGAAATCGGACTGCTTGCCGTGATAGTAGGGGTGAAAACCCCCAGCCTGGATGAGATTCTTAAAAAAATGATCACAAGCGGTGGGGTGGAGCTAAATAAATACCTGGATGAATTTGAAAAAATGGATCTGCTGTCTAGTTTTTGGGTCTTGTGTACCAAATATTACGGCTATGTGGAGGAAAACAAAACTTTTGAAAAACTGGTCGCCACGCTTTTGGTTACCCACACGGCCAATGCGTTTACCGGGGAACTGCCAAAAAGCTGGCAGCCTTTTGTTTCTCATAAGAAAAACGATGTGGCTATTTTTGTTTCCAATTTTATGAATAATATTTACTTGCAGGATCGGTATGATGAAATCGCCACAGAAATTGGCCGGAAGTTGAAAGTCGATGATTTTCTGGCTTCGGTGCCGACTGAGAATTACTTTGAGTGTGACACCTTCGCAGCCTTTGATCTTCATATCATCAAGGCGATGGCCGAAGACCTGGTCAATCGGGGCGCCCCGCTTCCTGAGGAACACCGGGAAATGATCAGAAACCGTCGTGCCCGAAAACACTTTTCCCAAACTTATCAGCACCATTACAAAGCTTTGGATAAGGCCGATCAGCTGGTTGGCGGTATTCAGGCATTTTCACAAGAACTGCTTGAAGCTGGCAATGCCGATAAATTTATTCAGATGTATACCACAAAATGGGAAAGCATTGACCGCTATTACCGCGGTTTTTATACGGCCTATGACAAGATCCCCGGTGATGAGGCATGGCATCAATTAAGAGGCTGGGTTGAAAACTTGTATACCAATGCCTATCTGTTAAAGCTGTCGATCGCCTGGGCGGACACACTCGAAAAGGTCAGTGGCTGGCATCAATTGGCCGGCGAAAAACAATGGCATTTCTATCAACGGCAGGTCGCTCCGGCGGTAAAAAAAGAAGTAACAGTGGTGATTATCTCCGATGCCCTTCGCTATGAGGCAGGAGTAGAACTTGATAAACGACTCAGTGAACGGGCAAACACCAAATCGGAAATCAGCCCGATGATTTCGGTGCTGCCATCCTTTACCCGTCTGGGCATGGCGGCGCTGCTGCCGCATCAATCCTTGACCATTAATTCAGCTTGTGATGTGCTAGTCGATGGGATGCCATGTTTATCCAGTGAACAGCGGGAGAAGATCTTAAAAACTCGTCATCCGCTCTCGCTTGTGGCCACCTATCAGGCGGTGATGGCGATGAATCGGGAGTCGGTCCGCAAGCTGATGACCGGTCAGGAGCTGATCACCATCTATCATAATCAGATCGATGCTCGGGGCGATCATATGGCCACCGAAAACGAAGTATTTACGGCAGTCGATGAGACGGTCAGTGAACTCATAAATCTGATTCAAAAATTGACGGTTGATAAATCGATTACCAATTACATCATCACGGCCGATCATGGCTTTATTTACAAGCGGGATAAATTGGACGAAAGTGATAAGGTAACCTTGTCGAAACAGTCCGGCGACTTTATCAATAAGCGGTTCATCCTATCCAATCAATCATCCGAATTAAAGGGCACGCTGACCTATCCTCTGGATTATGTCGGAACCCAGAACAGCGATGTATTGGTTACCGTTCCCCGCGGTGTCGATGTTTTTAAAACCCCGGGCGGCGGGCAGAACTTTGTCCACGGTGGCGCCAGCCTCCAGGAAATAGTGATTCCACTGATAAAAGTCAAGACTGAAAAAAGAAAGCAAAACGTCGAAAATGTCGAGGTTGTCCTAACCTCGGTGACCCGCAAGATTAACAACCTGATTGTCTATCTGGATTTTCTCCAAAAAGAAGCCGTTACCGATCGTCTGCGGCCAGCCAGGATTGAAGTTTACTTTGAAAGCGCTTCCGGCGATAAAATATCCGACCGGGAAATCATCGTCGCGGATCGAAAAGACCAGGACGTTGATAATCGCATGTTTAAAGAAAAATTTATCTTTAGAAATCAGAAGTATTCAAAAGATGAAAAGTATGATCTGGTCATGAAGGATGTCGGATCGGATATGGAAGTGGCACGACATGAATTTATCATCGACATTGCCTTTGCAGATGATTTTGGATTTTAGTTAGTCAGCGGAAAAAGAGAGGTGTTAAATGAATGCATTATCTGAAAAACTGATCGAAAATTTTGCAGGGAAAATCGTGCGCAAGGATCTGACCAAAAAAATCAAAGAGGGTGCCAATGTCCCCATTTATGTGCTGGAGTACCTGTTAGGGATGTATTGCTCAACCACTGACGAAGAGCTCATTACCCAGGGGATTACGACCGTGAAGAATATCCTGTCGGATAACTTTGTCAGGCCGGATGAAGCGCAGAAGATTATCTCAAAACTGCGGGAACGTGGTTCTTATACCGTGATTGACAATGTTTCGGTAAAACTAAATTTTCGCAACGATGTCTATGAAGCGGAGTTCTCTAACTTGGGGATAAAAAATGTCCCGGTGCCGGAACAGTATGCCTCGGATTATGAGCGGTTACTCTGCGGCGGAATTTGGTGCATTATCCAGTTGGAATACTTTTATGATGAAGGCGACAAAAACCGATGCCCCTTTATTATTCATAAACTGACCCCCATTCAGATGCCAAACCTGGATTTAGATGAAGTTATTCGCGGTCGGGAACGCTTTACCAAGGATGAATGGATTGATGTGCTGCTGCGCTCGATTGGGATGGAGCCGGAGAAATTCAATGACCGGGTGAAATGGCTGTTATTAACCCGGATGATTCCCCTGGTTGAGAACAACTTCAATCTTTGCGAACTGGGACCCCGGGGTACGGGTAAATCCCACGTTTATAAAGAAATCTCCCCTAACAGTATTCTTGTTTCTGGCGGTCAAACCACGGTTGCGAATCTTTTTTATAATATGTCAAACAAAAGCGTGGGGCTAGTAGGAATGTGGGACTGTGTCGCCTTTGACGAAGTGGCCGGGATTACCTTTAAAGATAAAGACGGCGTTCAGATCATGAAGGATTATATGGCTTCCGGTTCTTTTTCCCGGGGTAAAGAAGAAAAGAATGCCTCAGCTTCGATGGTCTTTGTCGGTAATATCAATCAGAGTGTCGATGTGCTCTTAAAAACCTCGCACCTCTTCGAACCATTCCCCGAGGCGATGGCCTGTGACAGCGCTTTTTTCGATCGGATGCACTGTTACGTTCCTGGTTGGGAGGTTCCCAAATACCGACCGGAATTTTTCACCAACGACTATGGTCTAATCACTGATTATCTGTCTGAATTTTTGCGAGAGCTGCGAAAAACATCTTATTCAGACATGTTTGACCCTTATTTCAAACTGGGGAATAATCTCAATCAACGGGATGTGATTGCGGTCAGGAAGATGGCGTCCGGCTTGATGAAGCTGGTTTATCCCCACGGTAAATGCGAAAAGGTGGGAGTTCAGGAAATCCTCCGACTGGCCCTTGAAAGTCGTCGTCGGGTGAAAGAACAGCTTAAAAAAATTGGCGGCATGGAATTCTATGATGTGAATTTCTCCTATATTGACAATGAAAGCTTTAGTGAAGAGTTTGTCCCGGTTCCGGAACAGGGCGGGGGAAAACTTATCCCCGAGGGATTACATAAACCCGGGCAGGTTTATACTGTCAGCCGGGGAAAATCCGGGATGATTGGCGTTTTTAAGCTGGAAACTGAAATGGTTGCCGGCTCTGGCAAATTTGAACGGACCGGTTTTGGGTCGGATCGCGACGCCAAAGAAGCAATTGAAACCGCCTACCGCTATTTAAAGGCCAACAGTCGCAATATTAGCGGCACCATCAGCATGACCACCAAAGATTATCTCATGCATTTACAGGATTTAAACGGGATTGGCATCACCAGTCAGTTGACCCTGGCAGCTTTGGTAGCGCTCTGTTCGGCGGCGATGAAAAAACCGGTGATCAGCAGCCTGGCGATTCTTGGGAATCTCAGTATTGGGGGAACCATTATGAAGGTTGAAGAACTGGCCAATGTGCTCCAGGTCTGCCTCGATAGCGGTGCCAAAAAGGTACTGCTACCGATTGCCGCTACCGTCGATATGGTCTCGGTGCCACCGGAGCTGATGGGTAAGTTTAATCTGATTTTTTACCAGAGTCCGGAGGATGCGGTCTTTAAGGCGCTGGGTGTGGAGTAGAATAAGAAATTATCTGAAAGCGTAAAATACAGTTCTCAGGCCTGTGTTTTTTGCTTTCTTTTTTTTGTTTATGCTGACTGAAAATTTTCAAATAAGCATTGATGGTGACTGGATAGAATTTGACTAAAAGTTTTCAAGAAAATGAGTAATAAGTTGCATAAGTATCAATAAAGAAGTATAATTAAACCAGAAAATATTTTATATGAACAACTTCTGTTTTATTGAATAAAAAAAACACCTTGTAAGGTGCTTGTCTTAAAAAAGGTGGATTGCTTGACGGTTACCACCATACCCCACGGCGACCTCGTTAGAAGTGCCTTATCTTAGAACTACTGATGGATATTGATAAACTTACACTAAATCAATAAATTATCGATGGATATTGATAAACTTACGCATTAGTAATTCTTCTTGTCGTAATTGTATACGATTAAAAATGCATTGTCAATCTGTTAAGGAGAAAAAAATATGATAAAATATCGGCTAGGTTTGGATATTGGCATTGGTTCAATCGGTTGGGCAATCATTTCGGGCGACTCAAAAGCGGCGCGCATTGAAAATTTTGGCGTGCGGATTTTTGAATCAGGAGAACTAGATCAACTGGGAAAAGATCGAAAAAGTCAGCAGCGAAGAGGCTTTCGGGGAACAAGACGGCTGGTGCGTCGTAAGAAACACCGAAAAGATCGGATAAAAGGACACCTGCAGAATATTGGTTTGGTAAAGATTGAGGCACTTAATCAGTATTTTGAAACAAATAATCAGGACATCTATGAAATCCGGGTAAAAGCGCTGGATGGGAAAATCACTCCCGAGGAGATTGGTGCTTGTCTGATTCATTTTGCCAATAATCGGGGTTATAAGGATTTTTATGCCCAGGAAAGCGAAAAAAATAATCTTGATGCGGAGGAAGAGGCGGATTATGAAGCTCTTAACAATTTTGATAGGATCTATAAGTCATCGAATTTTAGAACCCCCGCGGAATGTATTTTGGCTAAATTTAAAAAGGATGGACAGGAATATCCGGATTTTAGAAATAACAATTTCAAAGAAGTTCATTATTTAATCAATCGTGAGTATTTAAAAAATGAAATGCACCAGATACTGATAGAACAAAGCAAGTATTATGGAAGCCTGTCGCCAGCTAGTATTGAAATGCTGGATGCCATTATCTTTAAGCAGCGGGATTTTGAGGATGGACCGGGAGAGGAAAATGAAAAATTCAGACGCTATTCAGGCTTTCTGGATTCAATTGGAAAATGTATGTACTACAAGGATTGTGATAGAGGTTTTCGCAGCACGGTTATCTCGGATGTTTATGCGGTGACTAATACCTTGTCTCAGTACCAATTTCTAGATAGTGTAACAGGTGAATATCATTTAAAACCAGTAGTAGCAAGGGAACTAGTTGATTATCTGCTTAAGACAGGCAACCTCACGATGACTGAAGTGAAGAAGATTCTGAAGGATAATAATTTGATCCTGAAAAAAAGTGACTTATCTGATGATGGGGCTTTGTCTAAAGCCATTAAGTATCTTAAAGCGATCAAGAATTCTATCGAATCCAGTGGTTTGAATTGGATGGATTTTATTGATGAAGATCAGTTTGATGCAGAGAATTATTCAAAACTGCATCAAATGGGCGAACTGATTTCGAAATATCAAACGCCTAAACGACGAAAAGATGAACTCAAGAAACTACCATGGATGACTGAACCATTGCTAAAAGAGCTGTGTTTAAAGAAAATAAGTGGTACCAGTAATGTCAGTTATAAATACATGTTTGAGGCAATTCAGGCTTTTATGAACGGGGAAACCTATGGGAATTTTCAGGCCAATAAATTAAAAGAAAGGCAGGAAAATATCAGTCCGGAACATCGATGTATGATTTTAAATACTCTAGATGACCCGGAAATAAAAGATAATCCGGTGGTTTTCCGCGCCATTAATGAAACCAGAAAGCTAATTAATGCTATTGTGCGTAAATATGGCAGTCCAGAATGCATTAACCTGGAGGTTGCCAGTGAATTGAACCGGAGTTTTTCGGAGCGAGTAGAAATTCAAAAATATCAAAAAGAAAATGAGAAAAGTAATGACAAGGTGAAAAAAGCAATCGCTGATCTTTTACAGATTGAAGTGGGTGATGTGAGTGGTGCCCAGATTGACAAGTATAAACTCTATTATGAACAGGATTGCAAATGCCTTTACTCGGGCAAACCCCTTGGCGACATTGGGTTGGTCTTGCTGGACAAAACGCATCGCTATGAGATTGATCACATTGTTCCCTATCCCGGATTTCGAGTAACAGGGTCTGCAGGCCGCAAAAATACAGCATTCCCCGTTTTTTTTCTGTCACTACCTTCTTTCATTCACTGAGGTTTTCCGGCGTTTAACCAGATCGACAATCCCGAAGATCTGATAAATTTCGTGGTGACGCTTCTCCGGGTTGCCGGTGATCCGGAGGTTGTAAATGGTACCATCCTGAGCGGTCATAATAATGGTTGAGCGCTGATGCGTAGACAGGATTTGCCGGATGGACCGCCATTCCCGGGTATCCCCGGATGCCTGCAAGGTGGTTTCGATTGAGATCAGAAGATGATAGGCCAACGCCCCGATAAAGAGGTGAGCTTCGGTGCGTTCCTTTTTATGATGGTAAATGGGCCGGAAACCCAGTTCGGATTTCAGGTCCCGGAAAGCAGCTTCCACCCGGGTGATGGTCATGTAATCAGCCCAGATCTGTGCCGCCGGGAGTCCCTGACGGTCGGTCTCAATGACATAACAACCGGTCAGAATAGTTTTTTCGGTGATGGCCTCAAGCTTTGTCCAGGTCAGGCTGCGGGCGGTTTTTTGATCATCATTGAGGATCAGCTGGATATCATAAAGATTCTGAAAGCCTTTGTATTTCTCTTTCAGCCGTCCGATCCGCTCCATCACTTTGGCGGCCACCTTGATATGACCGGTTTCAACGGAATGCTTCAGTTTTTCAATATCCGCCAGAAACCGTTTTTCCCGGGTACTGAGCATGGCATTTTCCTTGTCCGCCCGATGGGTGCTGAGGACCAGCACCCGGGTACCGCTTTCAACGGGGATGGATCGGGCATAGACCTGGACGTCTTTGCGGACGGTTTCCCATCCCGCAGCCGCCAGGGCTGCAGACGGTTCCGATCCGGAGTCGGCAGCCAAAAGAATGCCCTTGAGTGCTTCAAACTCCGATAAATATTCCTTTTCCCGGGGACTGCGTTCAATCAGGGTGTACGTATAACCATATGCCCGGATCAACGCCAGATTGTCTTTGGTGGCAATCCCCCGATCCATAATCAGAGTCGGTTTTGTATCCAGTAAGGTCGGTAGATTGCGGTTTTCCAGTTCATCCAGCACCATTTTCAGGGTTTCCGGTTCCGACTGGTTGCCTTTGAGGTAACCAGCGTCGGTCTTGAAGTCTTTGATGGATTTTGCCGCGATGAATTGCAGCTTGTTGGAGTAGTACGGGTCGGTGAAGTCAACGGCTTGCTTGCGCTCATCGGTGCACAGCGCGCGACATTGGCCGGTACCTACCTGGAAGACAAACTGCCAGACACCACCGCCAAGCTCTACGACACCCAGGAAAACGCCTACCTCGACCTGACTTCCGGGCGCCTGGACGGGATGCTCGCCGACAAGTACGTGCAATACGAGTGGCTCAAGAGCAAAGACGGTTCGGCCTATGAGTTCAAAGGCGATCCAGTTGTAGAAAGCGACAAGATCGGCATCGCCGTGCGCAAGGGCGACCCGCTGCGCGAGCGCCTGAACAAGGCA
>NZ_CAKMJU010000003.1:0-30622 GCF_927416815.1 uncultured Acetobacterium sp.
CGTCAATTGACAATCTCAGCAGGTGCTGGTTTTATCATTGCCTTAACTGGCGAAATCATGAAAATGCCTGGTCTGCCTAAAGTACCGGCAGCAGAAAAAATTGATGTTGATGATAACGGCGTAATTGCTGGTTTATTCTAGAAAAAAATATTTATACTGAAAGGGTTCTGCGGAACCCTTTCAGTACAGTTAGTTTGTTAAATAATATACAAAAGAATGAAGTGGAGTTAGCTTATGGAATTTGATGCAGTCGGAACCGATCAGGGTTCTATCTCAGAAAAAAAATGTACCGAATTTGTTGAAGCCCTGTACAGCAAAGCAGCTGTTCCAGGTGGTGGCGGTGCAGCCGCTTTAGTTGGTGCCGTCGGAACGGCTTTAGCCGGGATGGTTGGCAATCTAACAACCGGAAAGAAAAAATATGCCGAATTCGAAGACGATATTCAGCGTATTTTAAAAGATTCACTGGTACTACAGGATCGTCTACTCGCTATGATTGATGAAGATGCAAAAAACTTTTTGCCTTTAGCAAAAGCTTATGGCCTTCCCAAAGAAACCGAAGCAGAAAAAGCATACAAAGAAAAAACATTAGAAGAGTGTACCAAGGTTGCTTGCAGCATTCCTCTTGAAATTGTTGAGGTCTGTTACAAAGCTGTTTTAATACAGGAAGAATTAGTGGGTAAAGGTTCGGCCTTAGCTATTAGTGATGTCGCCTGTGGGGTACAATGTTTAAGAGCGGCAATGATCAGTGGCTGGGTAAATGTTTTAATTAACATTAAAACCATTAAAGATCAGGACTATGTAGCAGACGTGAATAACAGAATCAAGCCAATGTTAGAAAAAGGCATAGAAATCTGTGATCGCGTTTATGCGGAAGTCGAAAAACAACTTTCATAATATTTATTAAAAATGTTTAAAAATTTTGAATCAAGAGGAGTATTATAACTATGGCAGCAAAATTATTAAGTGGAAAAGAAGTAAGCGAATCAGTATTGGCTCAAGTACTAAAGGACGCAAATGAATTAAAGGACAAAGGCATCCAGGTAAAAATGGCGATTATGCGAGTTGGCGAAGATGCCGGATCTATTTCTTACGAAAAAAGCATTATCACCAGAATGGGAAAATCAAATATCGAAGTTGAATCTGTTCAGTTTCCAATTGAAGTAACTGAAGCTGATTTCATTGCCAAACTTGAAGCAATCAATGCTGACAAAAACATTCATTCCGTGTTAATCTTCCAACCACTTCCAGATCAAATTGATGCTGAAAAAATCAAATATCTGTTAAGCCCTGAAAAAGATCCTGATGCTCTTAACCCAACAAACCTGGGTAAACTGATGATCGCAGATGAAAGAGGATTTTTCCCATGTACCGCTGAAGGCGTTATGGAAATGTTCAAGTTCTATAATATCGATGTTAAGGGTAAAGACGTTGTTGTTATTAATAACTCTAACGTATTAGGAAAACCACTGACAATTATGCTGACAAATGAATTTGCGACTGTAACCATGTGTCACGTTCATACAAAAGATACAGCTTCATTCACTAAAAAAGCGGATATCGTTGTAACAGCATGTGGTATCTATGGTTTAGTAAAAGCTGACATGTTAAGCGAAGATTGTATTTTAATCGACGTTGCGATGTCTCAGATGAAAGATGAAAACAAAGAATTTGTATTAAACGAAGAAGGCAAAAAAATTCGTGCCGGCGATGCTCATGTTGACTGTTTAGACAAGGTTGCAATGATTACTTCAGCAACTCCTGGATGCGGCGGCGGAACTGGCCCAATCACAACAGCATTACTGGCAGCACATGTCATTAAAGCATGTAAGATGCAAAGCGGATTACTATAGATTTCGAAAAATCAAAGGAGGTATACAATTGGAGGATTACACGAAGTTTAAACTGAAAAGAAAGGAAGAGCTTGATGCAGTTCTGGCAGACAAGAACAATTTGTTTGTTGTCGCTTGTAACAAGTGCTTTAAGGAACTCGATAGCTTTGACGAGCCGGAGTGCGGTTTGTTTGAAGAGATTGCCAAAGAACAAGGCAAGACGATCGTCGGCTCAGCTCAAATCGATTTTCTGTGCAACGAACCGTTGACATCGAAAAGCTTTGAAGGGCTTCTTCCAGCAGAAACTGAAAATGTATTTGTTATTTCATGTGGTCTGGGTATTCAGACAATTGCAGGATTGGCTGAAATCCCAGTATATGCTGGCAGCGACACCCTCGTCGTTGATGGCCAACATGGAATGGCATTGACAACTACCTTATGCGACGCATGTGGACAGTGCTATCTGAACCTGACCGGCGGGATCTGCCCAATTGTTGACTGTTCAAAGAGCTTATTGAACGGCCAATGTGGCGGCGCCAAGAATGGTAAATGCGAAGTTGACAAGGATATGGATTGCGGATGGCAGCTCATCTACAATCGTTTAGAAAAACAAGGTCGTTTACAAGAGTTATTGAACCAACCTGTGGAACTTCGGGACTATACCAAAGTGAATCACAAGTTTGTCAGTGAATATGTTAAATCAGTTCGGGAAGAACGTTATGAAGGCTACTATGGCGGAATCCATCCAACTGAATGGAAAGAGCTAAGCGAGCACAGTTCATTGGTTCGTTTCCCAGAACCAGTAAATGTCGTGATTCCAATGTCACAGCATGCTGGTGCACCGGCTGAACCGATCGTAAAAGTTGGACAGCAGGTAAAAATGGGTCAGAAAATTGCTGACGCCCAAGGCGTCGTCAGTAGTGCCCTTCACGCCAGTGTCAGTGGTACCGTTGTTGCTGTTGAACCGCGACTGCATCCAATTAGCGGTCTCGAAGCATTAGCTGTTGTCATTCAATCAGACGGCAAAAATACCCTCGACGAGTCGGTAAAACCGGCTGGCGAACTGGATAAATTATCAGCAGACGAAATCATTGAAATTGTCCGTGAAAAAGGCGTTGTCGGCATGGGTGGAGCTGGATTCCCAACTGCTGTTAAGCTTAAATCACCTAAACCAATTGAACTGATTTTACTTAACGCTTGCGAATGCGAACCAATTCTGACAGCCGATCACCAGGTTTTACTGGAGTATGCCGATGAAGTTATTTATGGTTTAAAAGCGATGATGAAAGCGTCTGGCGCACCAAAAGGCGTTATCGCCATTGAAGACAATAAGCTAGATGCCGTTGAATTACTGCAGGCAAAAACAGCCGATATCGAAAACATCGAAATCGTTGTTGCAAAAACCAAATACCCACAAGGGGCTGAAAAAATGCTCATTAAACGGGTTATGGGTAAGTCTGTACCAAGTGGTGGTCTGCCAATGGACGTTGGCGCAATCGTATGTAATGTTAGTACCGCTAAAGCTGTTTCAGATGCAATCCAGATCGGTATGCCGCTAATTGAGCGCGTTGTGACTGTCAGTGGTAATCGCATCAACAAGCCTGGCAATTACTTAGTCAAGGTTGGTACCTCGGTTAAAGAAATCGTCAGCCATTGCGGCGATGTAATCGGCGATGATGTTACCGTCAAAATTGGTGGACCAATGATGGGCTTTGCTCAGGCGAACCTCAATGTTCCGATGCTGAAATGTTCTAATGGTATTATCGCGGTTGAAACGATCGTTAAAGAAGCTGTAGAATGTATCAAGTGTGGACGTTGTGCTGATGTCTGTCCAATGGAACTGCGTCCGCTGTATTTCACGAAATATGCATTATCGGAAGACTGGGAAGGCATGAAAACACAAAATACCATGGATTGTATTGAATGTGGATGCTGTGAATATATCTGTTCATCAAAAATTCCAATTGTTGAACGAATTAAAATCGGAAAAACTGCCATAAGGGAGGGTAAATAATATGCTGATTACCCAACTAAAATCACAAGAAACAATTGAAGCGCTGGCGCAAGGAAAAACTGTGATCATCAACTGTCACGGCTGCAAAGAAGTCTATTTCGCAGAACACGAAGCGGATGCCCTGCAAAAAGACCTAAACGGCGTGACTCAGATCATCACATCAGATTACATCTGTAATCCTGATAATTTAAAACTGCAATTGCAGAAACATACCGATGTCATCAATGCCGCTGATACCATTCTGGTATTTTCCTGTGGCGTAGGGATTCAGACTGTTGCTGCTCAATTTGAAGGCAAGAAAGTCTTTTCCTGCTGCGATACCTATCCATTACCAGGATTCCAGGGTGTTACACCACTGAATGTTGATTGTGGACAATGTGGCGAATGCTATCTCAATGGTACTGGTGGAATCTGTCCAATTACCGCATGTTCAAAAAGTTTGATTAACGGCCAATGTGGCGGTGCCAAAGAAGGCATGTGTGAAGTTGATAAGAATATGGAATGCGGATGGGAACGAATTTACCGAAAATTGGAGAAACTGAATAAACTGGATAACATGAAATATGATGCACCAAAAGTGCGGAATTATCACAATCCAAACGCAGAATAACCAATAATTTAAGAAGATTAGGAGTAATTATAAATGAGAATAACTGAGTTGTTTCAACGTGGCGAGTTTGTATTAACTGCAGAAGTGGGACCTCCAAAAGGGGTTGAACTTGACCACCTGATTAAAGATGCCCATGAGTATTTGAAAACCCGGGTTCATGCATTGAATGTAACGGATAACCAATCCTCGGTTATGCGAACCGGTTCACTAGCAACATGTAAGGTATTAAAAGATGAGGGACTACTTCCAATCTTTCAAATCACCTGTCGTGACCGAAATCGTATTGCTTTACAGTCAGATGTATTAAGTGCTGCATTACTGGGCATTGAGAATTTATTATTATTAACTGGCGATTACACCACACTTGGTGATCACCCACAAGCAAAACCTGTTTTTGACTTGGATTCAGTGTCACTGATTCATGCCGTAAAACGTATCGAAGAAGGCTTCGACATTGCTGGCAATGCCATTGATGGCGCTCCTCCAAAATTTGCTAAAGGCGCTGTTGTATCACCATGTAGTGACTCTGTCGATGTCCAATTGGCAAAAATGGAAGCAAAAGTAAAAGCTGGATGTGAATATTTCCAAACCCAAGGTGTTTATGAACCAGAAAAATTCATCAAATTCATGGAACAAGCAAAACAATTTGGCGTGCCAGTTCAACTTGGACTGATCATTCCTAAAAATGTCGGCATGTGCCGTTATATGAATGCTAACGTAGCTGGCGTTCATGTTCCGGATGAAATGATTGCAGAACTGCAAGCTGATAAAGAAAAAACAAAAGCTGGCGATACTGGCGTTGAAATCTGTGCTCGTCTGATCAAAGAATGTAAAGACTATGCTCAGGGCGTTCATATCATGTCATTAGGTTGGGAAAATAGAATTCCAGAAATTCTTGATATGGCTGGGATTGCTCCAATAACACCTGTCGTTTAATAAACAGAAATATAAAAAAATGCCGGCAGGTCGGAAATTTTAAAATGCTCCTCTTAGAGTGGACAGTTTATGCGAGTAAACTGTTCATTTTAAGGAGGACAGTTTATTAAATTAGACTGTTCATCTGACGGAGATGTTTTTAATTTAAGGATAAAAAGCGGCAAAAAATTAAAAGGCAGCAGATTTATAGATTGGTAGTAAGGTGAAAACAGTGCTTGAAATAGACTCGAACGGGTTTAGAACAGCTCATCAGGCTGGCGTAATCAAAAATAACATGCTGATCGACTGTCATGTTCATTGTGGTTTGGGTCAATTCAGAGGATTGAAACGGTCTGAAATTGAGGATGACTTAGCAGTTGAAGCAATGAAAAACCTTATCCAAAGCTATCATATTAAAGGGGTACAGGCAATCCGTGATGGAGGGGATGGTTCAGGAATTGGAATAATTCTCAGAGATATTTCAAAAGATTCCGATCTTATTTTTAAGACACCGATCCACGCCTTATATAAAAAAGGTCATTACGGAGATTTTTTAGGAGATTCTGTCGATGATGTAAAAGACGGTATCAAAAAAATGAATCGACTCATTAAACAAAAACCGGATTTTATTAAGATCATACTCACTGGTATCATGAGTTTTACGACATTTGGTACTTCCGGTGCGGTAGGGTTTTCTAAGAGTGAATGCACGGAGATGATTGATCATGCTCATCAAAAGGGCTTATCAGTCATGGTTCACGCCAATACACCAGAGGGTATTATGATCGCTTTGACATCTGGGGCAGATACCATTGAGCACGGCTATGGGATAAATGATGACTGTCTTCATGCGATGCGTGAATGCGGAGTCGTTTGGGTACCGACGCTGGCACCCTTTGCCAATATAGCCAGATGTGATGCTGGGAGCCCGATGAAAGAATACCAAGAAGTATCGGAAGCTTATTTTAGACAACATCAGTTAATGGTAAAAAAAGCAGCTGCAATGGGTGTGAACATTGCATTAGGTAGTGACTCAGGAGCGACGATGGTCCCCCTGGGACAAGGCACTTTAGATGAGCTTGGTTTTTTACTCGACTGTGGATTGACAAAAGAAATATTGGAAAGTATTGGAAAATGGGTTATTGACCTCTAATCGTATACTTACGTGAAAGAATCCCTGTAATTAATAATTACAGGGATTCTTTCACGTAAGTTGAACGTTTAAAAAGTGAGCTTGTTATTCTTTTAATTCCTTGGGTATAAAATAACGATAACCAATATAAAATGGATGGTGTGCCTATGTTATATGAAAAATTCGTGGAGTGTCTGGAGAATGATGATAAAGCCAATGCAGTGCGAATTGCTTTGGATGCCCTGGAGACCGGGAAGGTCGGAATTGTTGAGTTATACACAGAATTATTAATGCCGGTGCAAAATAAAATGGAGTTGGAAGAGCGCCTCGAATCGGTGGCAATCTGGAAAGAACATTTTAGAACCTCGGTGGTTCGAACAGTAATGGAATACTGTTATCCTCGGGTGGTCAATGAAGGCTTACGTAATAGCTTTAAAAAGGGCAGGAAAAAAATCGTGGTATTTTGTCCAGCTGAGGAATACCATGATATTGGCGCCCGTATGATTGCTGATTTTTTCACCCTATGCGGACATCAGGTCTATTTTTTAGGTGGCAATACGCCACCGGAAGCGCTGATGCAAGCAATGGTTCGGTTACGGCCAGAAGTTATTGCGATGGGCGTTAGTAATTATTTCAATTTAATTGCTGCCAGAAGAACTATCGAAGATGTCCGCAAAATTCTGGGTAAGAACATCTACGTCATTTTAGGTGGGGCAGCCTTTAAAGATAACTTAGCGGTGGTCAAAGAAATTGGCGGAGATTTTTATATCGACAGCTACGATGTGGTGGCAAGAGTATCAGAAGGGTGGGAAATTAATGAAACTGGCATTTGATATTGCCCTTCGATTTTTAAAATCCAGCAAGGGACAAACTGCTCTCATCGTGTTAGGGATTGCCATTGGGGTGTCGGTGCAGATATTTATTGGTTCGCTAATAACCGGTCTCCAAAAAAGTCTGGTTGATAAAACTGTTGGAAGCGCTCCTCAGATTACCGTTTCTTCCAAAGTAGACGGTGATTTTATTTTAGACGCTCAGGCAAAAATTAAGACCATTAAAGCGGCCAATCCTGACGAAATTATAAATCTTGTGGCGGTTACCCAGGGTCCGGCAATCTTAAAAACCGCGAATGACTCAACCACGATTGTGATTAGAGGCTTCGACTGGGATGCGGCCGAGGGCATCTATAAAATCACTGATCGATTAGTCAAAGGAAAGTTGGGGACAAGTGAAAATGAAGTCATCATCGGGAAGGAACTGTCTGACAATCTGAGTGTAAAAATCGGCGATACAATTGAAATGATAACCCCAAAGGGAAACACTGGAGAATTTTTAGTAACCGGTTTATTTGATTTGCAGGTTCGGTCATTAAATGAATCATGGATTCTGACTGATGAAGCGTCGGTGCAGACATTTTTAGAAACTGGCACTGGCGTGTCTCAAATTGAAATGCAAGTGAAAGATGTTTTTGCCGCAGATGCAGTTGCGCTGACTGTTGAAAAGCGATTAAAAGATGACAGCTTAGTTGTGACCAACTGGAAAGATGAAAATGAAGCGCTGCTATCCGGTTTGACCGGTCAAACCGCTTCAAGCCTGATGATTCAGGTTTTTGTGCTGATATCTGTGGTCTTGGGTATCGCTAGTGTATTGGCTATCAGTGTCGTGCAGAAGTCCAGACAGATCGGGATATTAAAGGCGATGGGAATGCATAACCCCAAAGCCAGTCTGGTTTTTCTATTTCAAGGATTTCTGCTCGGTATTTTGGGTGCATTTGTCGGTATTGGTTTAGGAATAGGCCTAAGTTGGTCATTTGCCACCTTTGTCACCAATCCTGATGGGTCATCCTTGGTACCCTTTTTCATTGACTGGTATTTCATCGGCATTTCAGCGGGAATTGCTATCGCGGCTTCGACGCTGGCGGCTCTGATACCGGCCATTCGCGTATCTCAATTGGATCCCATGGAGGTAATCAAAAATGGATAATTTTGTGGTTGAAGTTAAAGGGGTATCAAAGGTTTATGGAAAGACGATTAAAACAGTCGCCCTGCATGAACTCAATCTGGGATTTAAAACGGGTTCTTTTAATGCCATCATCGGCGAATCAGGCAGTGGTAAAAGTACCCTCCTCAATATCCTGGGAACGCTTGATCGCCCAACTAAGGGGGAAGTGATTGTTAACGGCGTATCGACCAGAAACATGTCAAAGGGACGTTTGAGTGATTTGCGAAACGAAACCCTCGGTTTTGTTTTCCAGTTTCATTATCTGTTGCCGGAGTTTACCGCCCTCGAAAATGTGCTAATGCCATACCGGATAGCTAATGGTAAAGCGAATAAAAAAAGTCAGGCAAGAGCAAAGGAAATACTAAGTCTGGTAGGACTTGAAAAGGTCGAGAATAATTTAGCGACAAATATGTCTGGTGGGCAACAGCAACGGACTGCTATTGCCAGAGCATTGATGAATCAGCCGAAAATCATTCTAGCTGATGAACCCACCGGTAATTTGGATTCCCAGACCACCGATAGTATCTATCAGCTTTTTCGAAAAATCAATCAGGAACTGGGAACCACGTTTATCATCATTACCCATGATCGCCGGGTTGCCGAAAAAGCAGATCGAATTATCGAAATTTTAGATGGCCGCATTGCTTTGGATATCGTAAAATAATTTAGACCTACAACCTTTCCTAGACGACCATATTATTTAGCTATATATAAAATTGGAAGATTATTGACTGCTTTCATTGATTTTGATAATTATTACTGGTAATCCTAGCAATCATCGTATAAAATAGGGAAATAGATAATTAACAAGCTTGATACTAGGGGAAAATCAATGAAGAGAATTATGATTGTACGTCCCAATGACTTTGTCGATGTTTCCGTGGAAATACCAGGAATCATTACGGACGTAAAATATTTTACAGGAGATAACTTTGTCGGTAAACAAATTGATGGTTACCAAGCGCCTCGGATTTTATTAACTGAAAAAGCAACAATCGCACTGGAGCGCGTGCAAAAACAACTCCTGAGTGAAGGATTTGGTTTAAAGATTTTTGATGGATATCGACCCAAGCGGGCGGTGGATCATTTTGTGCGCTGGGGAAAGCTTGAAGAGGATGGGAAAACCAAAAGCATCTACTATCCCGAGATGACGCGACAGGAAGTTTTCGACGGTGGCTTTATCGCTTCGGAATCATCCCATACCCGCGGCAGCACAGTAGATCTGACGGTGGTTAATATCGAAACCGGTTTTGATATTGATATGGGTGGAATATTTGATTTTTTTTCCAAGGTTTCTTATAGCGATTATGACCACCTTACCCTGGAACAAAGTAAGAACCGGGTTCAGCTCCGTTATCTGATGCGTTCAGAGGGGTTTGAGCCGTTGCAGCAGGAGTGGTGGCACTTTACCCTGTCAGAAGAGCCCTACCCCGAAACTTATTTTGACTTTCCGATTCAAGACTAAGCGATTTTTTGTTTTTAGTGGTAGCAAAAAAAAGCAAGCGGTTTTAATTAGCTTGTTTTGATTAAAAATCCAATTTCTTAATGAATTGTCAAATAAATGTGATATAATGATAGAATTAGTGAAAAATATGATACGATCAGGAAAGAAGTGAAGAAATGAGAAAAAGAAATAAAACACTCTTAATTGGACTGGGGGTGTTATTGGTTATTTTTGCTGTACTATTATCGCTGAACCAATTTTATATTGATTACCTCTGGTTTGTCGAAATGGGATATACGCAAATTTTCTTTAAAGAGCTGGTGACGAAAACACAAATCGGTATTCCCATCTTTATTGGGCTATTACTGGTGTTGTTTTTTTATTTAAAGTTGCTCAATCGCATTTCGGCAAGATATATTGGAAGTGTTCAGAAAGCGACCAAAAAACAAAACATCCTTGCGATTGCAATTAGTGGTTTCGTGGCGTTTATGCTGACAATTTTTATTGCGGATCGGCTTTGGTACCAAATACTGGAATTTGTCAATCAGACTCAATTTAATCTGACAGACCCGATTTTCGATCAGGATCTGGCTCTTTATTTTTTTGGATTGCCATTGTACCAGGAAGTCTTTTCTATTTTTATTGGTTTCTTTGCGGTCATTGTCGTATTAACATTTTTGTATACGGCTTATATCCTTTATCAGGGTAAGAAGATCGAATTTAGCCAGGAACAAGACCTTGAATCGATTAAAGATAATGCCAAGGGGATACTAAAATCCTATCTTGAGATTGCATCGAAACAGATCGGCATTTTTTTAGGAGTGCTTTTTTTAATCCTCTCGATTGGCAGCTTTTTAGAAGCTTTTCAATTGCTCTACTCTAACGCAGGAATTGTTTATGGCGCCGGCGCAGCAGACATTGATATCGGGCTGAAGGTGATCATCGCTAAAGGTTTTTTATGTCTGATTCTGGCGGTTACGTCGATATTTGCCGGTTTTAAGAAAAAATACATTTACATGGGTGCCGGCCCGGTTCTTTTCGTCGTTGTGGTGGTTTTGGGCGGAGCCGCCCAGGGTATCTATGAATCGCTGGTCGTTGTGCCTAACCAATTTATAAAAGAGGAACAGTACATTGCCAATAATATTGACTACACCCAACACGCCTATGATTTGGCCAATATCGAAATCAGAGAGTTTTCAGGAACTCAGGAAATTACGGCTGAGGATATTAAAGAAAATCAAATTACCATTGACAATATACCCATTAACGATCAAATTCCAACCCAGGAAATGTATAATTCACTACAGGGAATTCGTAACTACTATCAGTTTTATGATATCGATGTCGATCGATATTTTGTCAACGGTGTCTATACCCAGGTGTTCCTGGGTACCCGCGAAATGAACAATAGCTTACTGCCCGACGAAGCAAAAACCTGGGTCAATCAACATTTGAAGTATACCCACGGTTTTGGTGTGGCAGTATCGCCAGTTAATAAAACCAATAATGTCGGACAGCCGGCTCTAATCGTCAAAGATATTCCACCGGTTACGGATGTCAGTGAGCTGATCATCGACGAACCGCGGATATATTTTGGCGAAAATCACTACGACTATGTGGTTACAAATTGTACCACCGCCGAATTTGATTATCCCCAGGGCAATGATAACCAGGAGGTGACCTATACCGGAACAGCAGGGATACAGATGTCATTTATCAATAAATTGGCATTTGCGCTTTATCATGGGTCGTCAGAACTGCTATTGGCAAATGAAATTACTGATGAGAGCAGGATGCATATCAATCGCAATATTTCAGAACGGGTTTCAACCATTGCACCGTTTTTAAGTTATGACAGCGATCCCTACATGGTAATCTCAGAAGGTCGTTTGTATTGGATAATTGATGCTTTCACTACCAGTGATCGCTACCCTTATTCACAACCCTTTGACGATGCTGGTAATAATTATGTCCGCAATTCGGTAAAAGTGGTTGTTGATGCTTATAATGGGGATGTAACCTTCTACAAGGTTGAGGATGAGCCGGTACTAGAAACCTACAGTAAAATATTTCCCGGATTTTTAAAAGATCTTTCCGAAATGCCGGAAGGAATCAGAGCGCATCTGCGGTATTCAAAAACGATGTTTGATATTCAGTCGGATATTTATAAAACCTATCATATGTCAAACCCCCGAGTTTTCTATAATAAAGAAGATCAATGGGAAACTGCAACCCAGTTTTATGAATCCGAGAAAACCGAGGTGCCAGTAGAATCAGCTTACACGATTATGAAATTGCCAGATCGGGAAGCAGAATTTATGCTGACAGTGCCATTTACCCCTAAAGACAAGGATAATATGATTGCCTGGCTGGCTGGCGTGTCGGATGGCCCCGGTTATGGGCAGCTGATTCTGTATGAATTTCCCAAGCAGCAATTGGTTTATGGGCCGATGCAGATCGAACAGCGGATTGATCAGGACACCATTATTTCACCACAGCTAACGCTTTTAGGTCAGCAGGGGTCACGGGTTCTGCGGGGAAATCTGATGTCGATACCGATCGAAAATGCGATTATCTATGTTGAACCAATCTACATTCAAGCAGCTGGCGGAGAAAATAATTTGCCGGAATTAAAAAAGGTCGTGGTATGTTACCAAAATCAGATTGTCATGGCTGATTCTCTGGACTTGGCGTTAGCGCAGGTTTTTGAGATCGAGGCATCGCCGAGCAGTACCACACCGGCTCAAGGTTCGGGGAGTACATCAACCCAGGCAGAATTAGTGGCAAAGGCTAATAATCTGTTCAAAGAATCACAAGAAGCTCAAAAAGCTGGTAATTGGGCGGGATATGGTCAGAAAATAAATGAGTTGGAGCAGGTTTTGGCTCAGCTAACGCAAATATCTGGAGTAACTCAGTAGAATAAGATCATAAGTATTTAAATGCAGGAGGAAAAAATGCTCGATATAAAGCGCATCAGAGAAAATCAAGAAGAAGTTCAGGCCGGTTTAGACAAACGCGGTCAATACGATTTAAGTGTTGTTACCACCTTAGATGAAAAACGCCGGGAAACATTGGTTCAGGTTGAAGAAATGAAGAGTCGGCAAAATGTGGTGACTAAACAGATTCCGGTTTTAAAGAAAGAAAATAAGGATTGCACTGAGATTTTTGCAGAAATGAAGGAATTGTCAAACAAGATTAAGGATCTCGATGCAGCAGTCAAAACAATCGATGATGAGATAAAAATTCAGTTACTTAATTTTCCGAATGTTCCCAACCCTCAGGTTAAGGTGGGGAAAGACGATAGCGACAATCTGGAAATCAGAAAATGGGGCGAACCGCGAAGCTTTGATTTCGAGATCAAAGCCCATTGGGATATTGGTGTCGATCTGGATATCCTGGATTTTGAGCGGGCGGTCAAAATCACCGGCGCCCGATTCAGTATGTTTAAAGGCGAGGGGGCGCGTTTACAGCGGGCTTTGATTAACTTTATGCTGTACACCCACTGCGAAGAACATCATTATACCGAAATCTCCCCACCATTTATGGTCAATCGGGAAAGTATGACCGGTACTGGACAGTTGCCAAAATTTGAAGAAGACGCCTTCCATTTACCCAGCAAGGACTTTTTTCTGATACCAACCGCAGAAGTACCAGTAACCAATATCTATCGCGATGAGATACTAGGAGAAGAAGAATTACCCAAGTACTTTACTGCCTATACCCCCTGTTTTAGACAGGAAGCCGGGTCAGCCGGTCGTGATACGCGGGGATTAATTCGCAATCATCAGTTTGATAAGGTCGAGATGGTTAAATTTGTCCATCCGGATCGGTCTTATGAAGAGCTCGAATCATTAACAAATAATGCCGAGCGGATCTTACAATTACTGGGGATTCCCTACCGGGTGGTTGAATTATGTACTGGCGATCTAGGCTTTAGTTCCGCTAAAACCTACGATATTGAAGTATGGATGCCAAGTTACAACCGCTACGTTGAAATCAGTTCCTGTTCAAATTTTGAAGATTACCAGGCCAGACGGGCAAACATCCGCTTTAGAGACGGAGAAACTATGAAAACCCGGTTCTTACATACCCTCAATGGTTCAGGGCTGGCGGTGGGCAGAACCTTTGCCGCAATTTTAGAAAACTACCAGCAAGCTGATGGATCAGTTATGGTTCCGGAAAAACTGGTGCATCACATGTGGGGAAAAACCGTTATTGGCAAGTAAACCAATTAAATAATGACAATATAATAAATTTAAAATAAATAAATGAATGACACCTGTGATTAAGAATGACAATCGTGTCAGATGGAGGAAAAAATGAACGCAAATGGAAAAGAATTAGTGATAACCGAAGAAGGTTTTAATAACATAAAAAAGGAACTGGAGTATTTAAAAACAGTCAAGCGCCACGAGGTTGCGGATCGCATTAAGACCGCCCGGGAATTTGGTGATTTAAGTGAAAATGCCGAGTATGATGAAGCTAAAAATGAACAGGGGTTTGTTGAAGGCCGAATTTCGGAGTTGGAACACAAGCTGAAAATAGCAGTTGTTATTGTTGACAAAGATATCCATACGGAAGACGTTGGCGTTGGCAGTATCGTTAAAATTAAAAACCCATTATTGGACTTTGAAGCCGAATATAAAATTGTTGGATCGGCTGAATCTGATCCCAAGAATAACCGCATTTCCAATGAGTCTCCGATTGGGTCTGCGCTGCTTGGAGCCAAGGTAGGCGATACGGTAAAGGTTCAAATTCCTGACGGTGAAGCAGCATATCAAATTTTAGAAATACGTAGATAGGGGAGCAGACATTGACAACAGAAAACCTTAGTGAACTTCTAGAGATTAGAAGAGATAAATTAAAAAAATTACAAGACGCAGGGAAGAATCCCTTTGAAAATACCAGTTATAGTGTCAGCGCTCACGCAAAAAAAGTTGAAGCATCTTTCGATGAATATGAAGAAAAAGAAGTGACCATGGCAGGACGGATCATGTCTAAACGAGGACAGGGAAAAGTTTCTTTTTACGATCTTCAGGACTCTACTGGAAGAATTCAGTTATTTCTGAAAAAAGACGCCCTGGTTGATATGTATGACGAAATTAAAACCTATGACATCGGGGATATCGTTGGCGTTAAAGGGGAAATTTTCAAAACAAAAATGGGTCAGATCTCGGTCAGAGTTTCGGAACTGACACTGCTGAGCAAATCCTTACAAATTCTGCCGGAAAAATATCATGGTCTAAAAGATATGGAATTGCGTTATCGGCAGCGTTATGTTGATTTGATTGTAAATCCCGAAGTAAAGGATGTTTTTCAAAAACGATCGCTGATTATGCGAAAGGTACGGGAGTTTTATGATTCGCGTGATTTTATCGAAGTAGAAACGCCAGTTCTTTCAAATTTGGCTGGCGGTGCCAATGCCAGACCTTTTATGACTCACCATAATGCTCTGGATATCACGCTATACTGTCGAATTGCCCTGGAACTGCCGCTTAAACGATTAATTGTTGGTGGGTTTGATAAGGTTTATGAAATGAGTCGTGTGTTCAGAAACGAAGGCATGGACGCTACCCATAACCCTGAATTCACATTGTTAGAATCCTACGAGGCATATGCGAACTATGATGATCTGATGAAAATGATCGAAGAGCTCTATAGTTATCTGGCCGAGGAAGTCAATAAATCAGAAACCGTTATTTACGGCGATAAGGAAATCAGTTTGGCAGCACCATTTAAACGGGCCAGAATGGTTGATTTGGTTAAAGAACATACCAATGTGGATTTTGATGTGATGACAGATCTCGATGTTGCCCGGGCTGCTGCAAAAGAACTGCATGTGGATGTGGACGGGAAAAACAGTATCGGTGAAATTATGGCCGAAGTCTTTGACGAATTTGTTGAAGATAAACTGATTCAACCAACCTTTGTGACCATGCATCCAGTTGAAATTTCACCACTGGCCAAGAAAGATCCCAAAGACCCACGCTACACGGAGCGATTTGAACTTTATATAAACGGTGCTGAATGTGCCAACGCCTTCTCCGAACTCAATGATCCCATTGATCAGAAAGAGCGGTTTATGTCTCAGGTACAGAAGAAAACAGATGGTGATGATGAAGCCCATCCATTCGATGCCGACTTTATCAATGCCCTGGAAGTGGGTTTGCCACCTACTGGTGGTTTAGGAATCGGAATTGATCGACTGGTGATGCTATTCACCAATCAGCATAGTATCAGAGACGTTATTCTTTTCCCGACAATGAAGCCGATCGACTAACAAATTAATGGACAAGGAGCTCAGAATCTTAAAATTCTGAGCTCCTTTAATTCATAAGAAAAAGATTGGTTTTCAAAATAAAATGTTTAAACAGTAATTATAAGGGAATATAATTAAAACCTGTCGGAATAATAGTTAAATTCTGTCCTTGAAACCAAACAATTAACAGATACCAGGGTCTTTTGACTAAAACCAAAGAAAAATAAAAAAACTTTTAGAAAAGCGTTGACAAGAAGGAACAAAGAGCGTATACTAATGAAGTTGTCTCGTAACAGAGGCGGCGGACATTGGGCTGAAGCATTGAAATGAACT
Organism: uncultured Acetobacterium sp.; assembly: GCF_927416815.1. NCBI lineage: Bacteria > Bacillati > Bacillota > Clostridia > Eubacteriales > Eubacteriaceae > Acetobacterium > uncultured Acetobacterium sp. The sequence goes on from NZ_CAKMJU010000003.1 coordinate 16,535, forward strand.
TGGAATTAACGCAAAAGAATTTCAAAAAACAGCTTGACAACATCGGGAAATGACGATATAATAGAAAAGCTTCTTCGGTCGGAAACGATTGCAGAACGGCGGTCATAGAAAAGAGAATAGTACCATAAAACCTGTAAAACAGCCGAAACATCCGCAAGGATGAATGATGGCTAAAATAGAAACAGAGAGATGTACTCTTTAAAACATTAACTCGGCAGAGGATAAAGTGCACTCGGTAGAGTGCACTTTATCCTCTACCGAGTTAATGTTTTAAAGAGTGCATCTCTCTGTTTCTATTTTAGCCTCCGTCACCCTTGCGGATGTTTTGGCTGTTTTACAGGTTTTATGGTACTATTCTCTTTTCTATGACCGCCGCCTCGCAACCGTTTCCGACTGAAGAAGCTTTTCTATTATATCGTCGTTCCTCTTGGTTGTCAAGCTGTTTTTTGAAATTCTTTTAAGTTGTTTTCAGTGTTGTTCTGTTTTCGTCATCGCTGTTTTTGACGACTTTGTTAGTATAAAGACTTTTCAACTCTTTGTCAACTAGTTTTTTAATTCTCAATCTATTTTTCTATAAAACCCCTCTAATAAATGATATCTCTGAATCAATTCTACAGCTGACTCAACAATACCTGCTGTCATCCCCCAGATCACATCGCCATGATAGGTATAAAAATTTATCTCATAGGTTCCCTTAAACCAAGGGTAGTTCTTTCCGCCGGGAATACACTCGTAGGGAAAATCGTTAGGTTGTTCGTGACTCAAAAGGTTGAGATATTTTTTGGGTTTATGCTCCTGAAAATAATGCACCGGCGCTGTAAAAACCGCGCTAACTTCTTCACGGCCGAAACTATATTGATAGTCGCGAAGAATTGCAATAAATGGGTGAATGATAAAATTAAACGGCGATATGAACAGATCACCGGGTCCCAGTATTTCAATTTGCTCACGATCAACAAGCAGTTCTTCGATGGTTTCGCGGATTGCAGCTGCCATCGGAGTTTCGCCATTTTCCAACCGCCCTCCCGGAAAACAAATTTCTCCCGGCTGACGATTTAATGTCGCTGCGCGTTTTTCAAAAAGAAATGCCGGCCCTTCTTCGGTTTCCACCATCACTACCAGTACCGCATATTGACTGAAATTTCTTTCACCAATCATCCCCGGTCGTCGGTTGAAAAAATCTTCTCGTTCCAATTTGTCCTACCTCAACTATCTATTTAAACTATGCTCAAATTACGACCACGTTACCAATTCTCCATTTTCATTGTTCAACGCATTCTATTCTAACATAGAATACTAGTCTTGAAAATTAACACCAACAAAAATAATTATAGAAATAACTTGCGCTACCTAGTAGTTCTATGTATAATGCAACCATACCTAAGAGATCTATGTAGTGGAGGTTACCCATGAATGTATCAAAGGATTTAATTGCGGCCTCGGCAACGCCTTTAATATTATCAATATTAAAGGAGAGTGACAGTTACGGCTATGCGATTATCAAAAAGGTTAAAGTATTAACTGACGACGAACTTGTCTGGTCCGAGGGGATGCTTTATCCCGTGCTCCATCGTCTTGAAGAAAAGAACTTCATTGAGTCTTATTGGAATGATTCTGAGGGCAAACGCAAACGAAAGTATTATAAACTTAAAGAGGAAGGAATGATTGAACTGGAAGAACAAAAGAAACAATGGAATATTATCCATACCGCACTTTCAAAAACCTGGTTTGAAATAACGAATAAGGAGGATTCCTGGCCATGTTTGATCTAGAAAAAAACGTCCGTGCCTGGAGTGACTGCCTACGAAGTCAGGGTCACTTCAAAGAAACCGACATTACTGAATTGGAATGCCATTTGCACGATGAAATCGACGATCTGATTCACGCTGGATTATCGGAACAAGAAGCTTTTTTAATCAGTGTGAAACGTTTTGGTGATACCCATTCGGTATCCCGGGAATATTCAAAAATAAATACTGAAAACCTCTGGAAGCAATTGCTGTTAGAACCCGAACCCACCGGAATTTCAAGTGAAAATCAACGCACTATCGGGCTGGTCATTCTGTTCTCGTTTCTGGCTGGCACTTTATTTAAAATTCCAGAACTTTTAGGCTACAGCTTCAATGACCCCCAATACCAAATCTTTTACTTTAAAAATTTGAGCTTTTTCATCCTGCCATTGATTGCTTTGTTCTTTCTATATAAAAACAAATCCAATCTAAAAATGGTTGCCATGATTTTAGGTATTTTCGCAGCTGCAGCGGTCTTGATCAATGTTTATCCTTCGCATCCGCCAAACAATACCGAATTGTTGACCGCCTTACATCTGCCATTATTTTTATGGTTGATCACCGGGATTGCTTATATCGGTTCAGATTGGCGCAGTAGCCAGGGACGGATGAATTTTATTCGATTCACCGGTGAATCCGTGATTTACGGCACCCTTATTTTCTGTGGCCTCATCGTTTTGGCGATTTTTACCCAGGCGATTTTTTTCGCCATTCAAATTGATGCCAGCTGGTTTATTCAAAATTACCTAATTGTTTATGGCGCTGCTGCCGTCGCCATGATCACGGTCTATCTGGTTGAAACTAAGAAAAGCGTGGTCGAAAATTTTGCTCCGATTCTGGCAAAAATATTCAGTCCGCTTTTTCTAATTATCATGATTGCCTTTCTGGTTGTTCTGATCTTTTCGGGGCAGAGTCCGTTCCTGGAAAGGGATTACCTGATCGCCTTTGATTTTATGCTGGCGTTAGTTCTCGGCCTGGTTCTTTACACCATTTCCGCCCGCAACCCCTACGCTAAAAACCGCCTTTTCGACTATCTGAATCTGGCTCTGATCCTTGCAGCGATGATCATCGACGTGATCGCCTTATCGGCCATACTGATGCGATTATCAACCTTTGGGATAACACCGAATAAGCTGGCCGCGCTGGGGGAAAATCTGATTCTGCTATTTAATCTGGGCGCCTTAGCCTGGCTGTATTGCCGCTTTTTCTTTAAGAAGATTGACTTTATCAAAATCGAAGTCTGGCAGACTTCCTATCTCTATGTTTATGCCATTTGGTTTGCAAGTGTTGCCTTCATTTTCCCAGTTGTTTTTGGTTTTAATTAAACAGCTGAGCAATTTCAACAACTTGAGCTATCTTGTATCTGTCGCAAATCTAAAAGAATCCCATCAAATTTGACGGGATTCTTTTTAATGATTTAATCCTTATTTTCGATGCAGCACGACTTTCGAACATCCTTCAAATGCCTTATCACTGATTTCTTCGATGCTGTCCGGTAAATAGACATCAGTTAGATTTACACAATCTTTGAATGCCCAGGCCAGTATCTTCTTGGTTCCCTCATTTATTTTTACTGTTTTTAGCTGATTACACTCATTAAATGTAAAAGCAGCGATCCGTTCTACCGTTCCTGGGACATCAATTTCCTCAATACCACATCGGGTCATCGCATATTGCCAGAAATCTTTGAGCTTTGCCGGCAGCTTGACCTGTTTCAGATTTTCACAGCCATCAAAAACAAAACCGCCAATCTCAATGACGCTATCTGGAAATTCTACCCGAACCAATTCTTTGTTGCCCTTAAATATATCATCCCCAACAATTAGAATGTTTTTGTCGGCCGGAATGATCGCCTCTTCCCCTGATCCTTTTCCTTCCATCAGGCACATCCCAAAATCTTGTGTTTTATAATAATATTCGTACATTAACTTCTTCCCTCTTCATTTTTCTATAAATTTTAACTTGCTGCCCATATCACAATAAACCGTTATCAGTGTCAAGGCGGATTGCTTCCTTTTGTGAGTATAGCATAAAAAGGTTTTAAAAAAAATCACTAATCCGGATTTACCTGCTTAAATAGTCTGCTTCCTTTTTAAAATTAGTATTGACAACAAAAGTAAGCTGTTTTATAATAGCACTATAGTTAGTTGGTCAACTAACTAACTAATCTTCTCGAAAGGGGGTGTCCCTTTGCAAATAAATTTCGAAGATGAACGCCCGATTTTTGTTCAAATTGCCGATGGCATCGAAGATGCCATCTTAACTGGAGCCTTTGAGGAAAGCGGTCAGATTCCATCAATCACGGAATTATCAGTCAGTTATAAGATTAATCCGGCTACGGCGCTTAAGGGCATCTCAATCTTGGTTGACGACGGTATTATTTTTAAAAAGCGGGGTGTCGGTATGTTTGTCGCTCCTGGTGCTGTTTCAAGACTGCGCGACAAACGCAAAGAACTATTTTTTGATCATTATATTAAAAAACTTATCGAAGAAGCAAAAAAACTAGGTATTACCCATGAAGAAATTCTGGGAATGGTAGAAAGAGGTTACACGGAATGAACGGAATACAAATAAATGATGTGACGAAAACATTTGGCGATACATTAGCCTTAAATCAGGTAAGCCTGACTTTTGAGCCCGACAAAATACACGGATTACTGGGGCGAAACGGTGCTGGAAAATCAACCCTGTTAAATATTATCACTAATCGACTCTTTGCCGACAATGGCACTGTCACAATCGATGGTCTATCCGGCACTGAAAATGACCATGCCCAGGGGATGATCTATCTGATGTCAGAAAAAAATCTTTATCCCGAGAGCATGACCTGTAATGAAGCCTTTAAATGGACGAAACAATTTTTCAAAGATTTTGATTTGGATTATGCCCTGAACTTAGCAAGACAATTCAAACTCGATCCCAAGAAAAAAATTCAGTCGTTGTCGACTGGTTACAACTCAATTTTTAAAATCATCACTGCTCTTTCTGTCAATACACCTTATGTCTTGTTTGACGAACCCGTGTTGGGATTAGATGCCAATCACCGGGAAATGTTTTATCGATTGTTGATTGAAAAGTATAGCAATAATTCCTTCACTGCGATTATCTCTACTCATTTAATCGAAGAAATTGCCAATCTTCTCGAGTACGTCATCATTATCAAAAACGGAGAAATTCTAGTGAACGAATCCTGCGAATCCTTATTAAGCAAAGGTTATTCTGTTACCGGTACAATCAATCAAGTCGACACCTTCGTTAAAGACAAGGAAGTCATTGGCGAAGATGTTCTAGGCGGATTAAAAACCGCCACTGTAATTGGATCAATTAACAAAAGCACGCTGCCCGATGGCATTGAAATTGCCAACCTGGATTTGCAAAAATTATTCATCAAACTAACTAACGAGGAGTAAGGTAATGAAACAAAATACAATTTACAAATATCAGCTCTTGGATCACCGAAACGGCGTTTTAATCTTCTGTGCGATCATCCTGGCGATTATCATTTTTATACCGGCTCAAATCACCTATTCTGAGGCACTGTCGAAGTCTTATGAATCGACCCGAATTGCGGGTATTGATATGGCTTCAGCCGTATTTCTTTTCATTTGTGGTCTGGTCTCTTTTAAGGAGTGTTTTCTGTTTGCACTACAAAACGGAATCTCCCGAAAATCATTGTTTAAAACCCGGCTCTATGTCACCGTAACGTTAGCTGTGACTCTGGCCTTGTTTTCACTGTTTTTGTTAACCTTGGGAGCGTTTATCGAAGCTTCATCGACTGGTATTTCCTATTCCAGCTTGTTGAGCATGATCTATCCCGCCACCGGAATACTTCAATCCAGTGGTCCATTTGAATATCTTAACAACTTTCTTTTTCTGACGGTTCTTCTTACTGCCGCACAAGCACTCGGCTATTTGATTACCGTAGCACTATATCGGATGAATAGAAAACAGAAAATCACTTATATTGTTGGTTTTTATATCTTATTCTTTGTGATTTTACCGGTCATTGATATGTTCATATCTGGTCAGATTTCAACTATCCTGCTAAAATTTTTAGATCTATCGATGGGCATTTCTGCTCAGAACCCTTTTATTGGAATGTTCTCATTGACAATCTTCGCAATCATCGTAACTGGATCAACCTGGGTGCTTATCAGAAATGCCGAGGTTAAGAATTAATAAAAGGAAATAAATAGCCCTAATCGTCCAAAATAGCAGGACAGTTAGGGCTATTATTGTGTTATTGTATAAGTATTACATAAGTACAGTATGATATAAAAACCTTGCAGCAATAAATTTTGATAACCAAGATATGGAAACTGAAACGATGAGCGATTTAAAGCAAAAAGTAAACCAGATACCCGCGCTTCCAGGTGTTTATAAGATGTTGGATTCCAGCGGTCAAATTATTTATGTCGGAAAAAGCAAATGTCTGAAGAAAAGAGTGCAATCTTATTTCACTAAATCTCCTAAGCAACCAAAGATTGAAAGAATGATTTTTTTGATTGACGATATTGAGTATATTGTCACCGACACCCATTTAGAAGCCCGGCTACTGGAATGTCAGTTGATCAAGGCGATCAAACCTTATTTCAATTCGCAAATGAAAAATGACAGACGCTATTTCTATCTGAAAATTACTAATTCAGGCCACACGAAGGGATTATCGATTGTACCGGAGCGAGAAGCTCATAGCTTTGGACCATTTCGAAGAAAACAAACCATCCAATCATTGATCGAGCTGCTGACCCACCTCTTTCCAATTGTTCAAGATAATAACAATTTTGACTTTCACTATCATATACTGCCCGAGCATATGAGCCCGGAAGATTTTCAAAGAAACAGACAGACTTTAATTCGGATTTTCTCAGAAGACGCCGAACTAATCGGTTTAATTAAGCAATTGAAAATCTGCATGAATAAGGAGTCTGCCCAATATCATTATGAACGCGCAACCACATACCGGGACATGATTAACGGATTGGCCTATGTTTATCATGTTATCCATGATTATAGACGCCTTTTGACAAAAGATATCCTTTTAAAGATACCAGTTGGCGACGGAGACAAACTCTTTTATATTTCAAAGAGTAAAATAATATTAAAAAAATATTTTCCAACCCTTTCACAGACTGAAATTGATGCCTTTTTAAATGCAGGTTTGAAGTTAAAATCTGGATTTGTATTCGACTGTGATGAAAAAGCTGAAGTCGATTTTCAAAATATCCTCTTTTCTGAAATCCAAGCCCTCCCGGATGACTGGATTTTAAAACAAATCAATTCGCAGTAATCCAATTCGCAAAATAACTTTGGGTCTAACTTTACAACGTCTGCCTTAACGGATCATATCAAAAAACCAGAAGTTCCTGCTTATCGCAAAATTGGACTAGTGATTTAGAATGAGAAAATCGCTTCGCTGGCGGTTAAGCGATTTCTAGATTACCTACCTATTGAAATAAATTGTAAAAATAAGAAGTCCAGCAAAGAGAAAATCTCAAATCTGGCTTCTTCTTTTTCAATCCCTTTAAAACTCTTCGCTTTCTTTTTCTTCGATAGTTCTTAGCGCTTCTCTCAAGACATCCTTGATCCGCTCCTCTTTGTGGTTAGGAATAGTAATTACCTCATCAAGGGCATCAATGATGATTCGAATTTTATCTTCTTTACTCATTTTCATTTTTTTATTTCCTTTCTCTTTAACTGATTCAACATCTATTATAAACAGTTGACCATTGTGGCACAATAGAAATTATCCAATTTTGTTTGTGTTACTTATTTTAATCTCGCTACCCCAGAATCCTTTGCCGCCTGATAGACGGCCTTTGCCACCGCTTTTCCAATCCGGGGATCAAAAGCCGGTACAATAATATAGTCGGTACTCAGTTCATCATCTCCAATCAAGTCGGCAATGGCTTTAGCGGCAGCAACCTTCATTGCTTCGTTAATGTCACTGGCTCTTGCATCGAGTGCCCCTCTGAAAATACCCGGGAAAGCCAGCACGTTATTAATCTGGTTGGGATAATCCGACCGTCCCGTTCCGACAACCCGTGCACCAGCTTTTATTGCCAACTCTGGATCAATTTCCGGATCCGGATTGGCCATTGGCAGAACAATCGCGTTTTTGGCCATGGTTGTAACCATTTCGGCAGTGACAATGCCCGGTGCTGAAACACCGATAAAAATATCGGCTCCATTGATGGCATCGGCGAGGGTTCCTTTTTTGTGATGCTTATTGGTCATCTCGGCAATTTCCTGATGAACCCAGTTACTGTATTTTTCATCTTTTGTGAGAATACCCTTGCTGCTACAGGCGATAATATCCTTCACGCCGACATTTAGTAACATCTTGATGATCGCTGACCCGGCTGCTCCAGCACCACTGATAGCCACCGTCACCTGATCCCATCTTTTTCCGACCACCTTCAGGGCATTGATCAGGGCTGCTGTCACTACCACTGCTGTACCATGCTGATCATCATGAAAAACCGGAATATTGAGTTCCTTTTTTAAGCGTCTCTCAATTTCTGCGCATCTCGGCGAGGCAATATCTTCCAGATTTATCCCACCAAAACCCGGTTCAATCATCTTTACCGTGTTGATGATAACCTCTATGTCTTTTGATGGAATACAGATGGGAAACGCATCGACACCGCCGAATTCTTTAAATAAAACAGCTTTTCCTTCCATTACGGGAAGGGCAGCTTCCGGGCCAATATCTCCTAGCCCCAAGACTGCTGACCCGTCGGTAACCACAGCCACCAGATTTCCTTTACCGGTGTACTTATAGACATCTTCTTTATTTTTTTGGATCCTTCGGCAGGGTTCAGCTACCCCCGGAGTATAGGCCATCGACAGATCATGTTTGTTTTTCACCGGAACCTTACTGTCAATGCTCAGCTTACCTTGCCATTGTTCATGTAACTTTAATGCTTCTTCCTGAATTTCCATGTATCTCCTTTATTTCAACAATTTTACTCTCTACTTTAATCTATACCCTATTCTGTTAAATTAATCAACTCATCAACATCATTTGATGATTATATGAGGTTGCCTTTTTGTTTGTCCAGATAAGTTTTTGCCGTCTTTTCCTGACATTGTCTATCGCTTTTGATTAAATATAACATTACCAGAATTATAACATTTATCGACGGAACAATCTGCATCGATATTGTTCTTTGACTTTAAATTCAACTTCTTATATAATGCATATGTTGAGACCTTAGATCAATGATATCCACTCAAAAACCGATGTGGTTGTCATATTCTCACCGAAATGAGTATCTTTTATTGTACTCAATATTAAATATTACAGGAGGCGCAAATGTTTATTTTTTCATTGATTATCCCAATTGTTGTCGTGCTCTTAGTTATCGCTATCTTAACGATGAGCTACGTCAAAGCTCCCCCAGATACGGCCTATGTCATATCTGGTATTAAACGGCGTGTCATCATCGGGAAAGCGGGAATTAAAATTCCGTTTCTTGAACGCGTTGACAAACTAGACCTCAAAATGATGTCGGTTGATGTCAAAACTGGTGAATCGGTACCAACCAACAACTTCATCGATGTGATGGTTGACGGCGCGGTCAAGATCAAGATCGGTTCATCACCGGAAGCAATTTTACTGGCTTCGGAGAACTTTTTGAACCAATCAACTGACGCCATCATTCCCCAGGTTAAAGATGTCCTCGAGGGAAATGTTCGTGAAATCATCGGTTCGCTTGATCTAAAAGACATGTTAACTGACCGAAAATCCTTCTCCGAAAAGGTTCAGGAAAACGCAGTTCCGGATCTTAAACGGATGGGTCTTGAAATCATCTCTTTCAACATTCAATCGATCCGCGATCAGGCCGGCGTAATTGAGGACCTTGGTACCGAAAACAAATCACAGATCAAAAAAGGCGCTGCGATAGCCCGTGCCAACGCCGAAAAAGAAGTCGCCATTGCCGAATCAGAAGCCGCTAAAATTGCCAATGATGCCAGAATTAAGGCAAACCTGGAAATTGCCCAGAAGAACACGGATCTGGAAATTCGTAAAGCCGAATTAAAACGACAGTCTGACCTAACGCAGGCTCAGGCGGATGCTGCTTACCAGATCGAGCAGGAAGAACAGCGGAAAACAATTGAGACAAAAACTCAGGAAGCCAACATTATTAAACAGGTCAAAGAGATTGAGTTAGCCGCTAAAGAAGTTGAAGTTCGTGAGCAACGATTAAAAGCTGAGATCAACAAAACTGCCGATGCCGAACGCTACCAACGTAACCAAAAGGCTGAAGCTGATTTGTTTGAAAAGCAAAAAGAAGCGGAAGCGAAACTATTTATTGCCGCCAAAGATGCTGAAGCCAATCGATTGGCTGCCGAAGCCGATCGCTATGCCAAAGAACAAGAAGCGGCCGCAATTGAAGCGCGAGGTTTTGCTGAAGCTGCCGCGATCAGAGCTAAAGGTCTGGCCGAAGCTGCCGGAATTGATGCCAAAGCTGAAGCGATGAAGAAATACAGCGATGCCGCCATCATGGAAATGTACTTCAATGCCCTTCCTGAAGTCGCCCGTAATGTTGCTGCGCCACTTAACAACGTCGATCGCATCACCATGTATGGCGATGGCAACTCAACTAAAATGGTCAAAGACATTGTCAATACCATGTCACAAGTGACTGAAGGCATCTCTGAAAGTACCGGTATTAATCTGCAGTCATTAATTTCCGGATTTTTGGGTGGTAAGATGGCAACACCAGCCGACAACTCCGCAACAACAGCAAGCACACCACATACTACTGCAGTCAGTGAACCGCTTAATATCGATTTAATAACCGAGTTTTCGGCTCAACTTCAACCCGATCATGCTAAAACCGATACAGAAGACCCCGAGGAAGTCTAATTTTTATAAACCTGTATTGGTTTCCAATATGCTATAATCTTTGATTTAAAAGCGATGTGCTAACATTGACGTAGTTGGTCTGGTTCTTCCCTTTTGTTGAGAGGAATTTATGGCGGGAAATTTAAAAGAAAAGCGCCTCGTTTTGGTGCTTTTCTTGTTTTGAAGGGTAAATTTACTGTAGCATTAAATTATCAATAATTTGTATTCGGGGGTATCTTTTCTATGGACACTTCAACCTTTTTTAGCAATCTGTTTGCTTTAGAAAATTCACCAGTTACTCAATTGTCGCTCTTTATCGGGGGCGTAATTTTAACGATCCTATGCTTTTTTTTAATCTATTATGTTGTTTTTCGGGTCAAACATGAACCGCCAGAAAAAATCAGGCATAGCTCAGACGAATCCCCGTACCAGGATCTATCCATGCTTGACGCGGCTGCAAATGCGAATCCATCAACACTACAAAATCGCGCAATCGAGGAACAGGCGAGGCTTCAAAAATTAATCGGTTTATTAAAAACTGCCAAACGGCGCGAATCACTCTATCCCCAGGAAGCCATCCTCGAAGATCTCGAGGCGGTTATTTCAAAAGTTCGCGATAAAATCGGTCATGATCAGAAACTTCAGGTTTCTCCGCAGTATGCCAGTTATCATGCTGAAACAGCTACTCAACTACTCAGTACCTACCTCGATTTAGACCGAACCCAGGATGAATCGGTGGAAAATATCAACAAGATCAGAAATGAAATTATTGCGTCCTTTCCACCACTCCTGGAGTTTTATCAGGACTATTTAAATCGTTTATATGATGCTCAGTATTTTGATGTGGCCAGTGATGTTGAGGTGGTCAAGTCGATCTCTGAGGATAAACAGAATATTTTAAGAAAGTAATCTGACAAGGGTGCGCCAGGGGTTATCAAAAAAAATGTCACAAATCTTTGTTGGCATCAGTACTCATAGGTAATGGCGTCGCCATCATTCCCAATAAAGACAACATAAGAACCGGCCGTCACTGCGGTACCTTCTGAACCGTTGGTCAGACTGTCATAAATGGAGACAAGCGATGGCGACAGCACCAGAATCCTACCTTCGCCAGGTTTGATAAAGCCATCCGCTGGTAATTTACGACATTCGTTCTGATCGCCGACCGTAATTTTTTCATCGTTTTCCAGTAGCGGAACATCTACAGCATTGATCATTTTAAAGCTACCAACCTGGAGCATGGTTTTGCCCTGTTCATCAACCAGCTTGAATTCCGTGGTATCGCGGGTATATTTCAGATTTGCAACCGTGGTCCGTTCATCAATCAGCTGATTAAGCAGATAGTAACCACCGCCGCCAAAAAGGACATAACCGGGGAATTCATTCATGATCCAGGTTGATCCAGCCATGGTCATGATATCATCGGGAAGCGTATTAATGGTGATCCATTGTTTGTCAACAAACTGGGCGGGACTAATGTTGCCAGATAGCGGCGGAATCATCGTAGCTTTAATCGAGCCATTGACACCAGTCAGGGTATACTCCATCAGGAATTTTGTTCCGAAGTTTTCTTCCAATTTCAGTCGGTTATTGGTACCGTAAAAATAACCGTCATCGTCGTAGTTCACCTTGTCGACAAGGGTAAAGCCCGTGTCAGAATTACTGTAAATATTCATTTCACCTGCAGCTTGATTATAGTCAATTTTTAAAATATTACCGGCCAAAGTATAATAGCCTGCGTAAGCGATCAGATTATCAGGAACCGGAGCCGGCATGGCGGCTGGAACCGTTTCAGTGGTTTCGGTCGTGATTAGGCCTTTTTCAGCCAGCAAGTTTTTGGCGATAACATCTGTCACAGCAGCGGTATCTACCGGCCCAGAAAAAGTCAGGGCAATGGTTATGTTCTGATCGGGCAGCAGATAAAGCATGGCATGATATGCGTTGGTATCTCCGCTTTTATAAATTAAACGAACGCCCAATTTCTGATAAGCTTCATCATTGACGCTATCCCAACCTAAACCATATGATAATTTTGGCGTACCCGTTGGAACCGTCTGACTGCCGTATTGGGCAGTGAAGGATTCGTCAACCCATTGCTTATCGAGAATTTTTCCCGCCAAAATAGCATCCCCAAATTTACATAAATCCTGGGCATTAGAGGCAATACCGCCCGCCCCGAGACTGTTTACATACTCAAGATCCGAAGCGTTGCCGTCACTTTTGTAATATAATGCTACGTTCGTATTATCCTCTTTAAAATAACAGCTGGTGTTATTCATGCCAGCCTTGGTTAAAATATTCTTGCTCAGATAATCAGAATAGCTCAGGCCAGAGACCTTTTCAACCAGATCCTGGGCTAAGGTAAAACCGTCATTACAGTAAATACTGATGATTCCCGGATCACCTTTTAAGTATGCTTCAGTTAAGTTCTCAAGGAAGTATCCCATAAAATCTGGATTAGGTGCCGTTGTCATGACGGCATATCTGTTGGTGCCGCCAAGCTCCGAGGTGTGATTCAGCAGCATTCTCACCGTAATCTGTCGATACCGCTCATCTTCCATGGTGAATTCGGGAAGATAAGTGGTCACTGGCTGATCTAGATCTAGTTTGCCTTCCTGGCAAAGCTTAAGCACGGCCATGGTAACAAACATTTTACTGACGGAGCCAACATTGAATTGGGTATTGGAATCAACTGGGATCGCTTCAGTACGGTTGGCCATGCCAAAACCTTCCTGATAAACAATTTTTCCGTTATCGCTAATGGCAACCGCGGCACTAGAGGCACCACCTCCGCTGATGGCTTTCCAGATTTCTGACCGGGTGGCAGTAATCGTTTTCTCGTAGCCCGCTGATGATTTTGATGCTGACGTTTGCGACGTGGTACAGGCGGCTGTTGTCAGTGTAATAGTAACAACCAACAGGCAGCAGCAGATGAGGGTTAGCATTCTTTTCATTTCTCTGTTTCCTTTCATTTTAAACACGACGACTCACCGGAATCCAGGCCTTGCCGTCAAAACGACTGGTATTGATCTACTGATTAGCGACAATGTCTTCTGCGAATACATCTGAATAATCACCACTGTTTAGTGACTGAAGCAACAGTTTTTTCCCAAAGCTTTCTGCGAATGACATCCGATAACCATGTTCCATATCAAAGTATCCATTGCCAATATAGGGCTAGCTTACAGCCGTAACAAAGGATTACCATCAAATTGTTTATAATCCAGGGTATTGTTTTCCAGATTAAACTCATTTTTTTGGTGCTACCACTGGTTTCATAATAGCCGGTAATATCCATCAGAGAACCAAAACTTTCTCCTAGGTCAAAGAAGCCCTGCTCCCGTGTAAGTTTATCAATATCCATCAGAGAACCAAAACGTATCAACGCCGGTATCCGAGTTATTGGTAGTGTAAGTTTATCAATATCCATCAGAGAACCAAAAC
>NZ_CAKMJU010000004.1:0-17812 GCF_927416815.1 uncultured Acetobacterium sp.
GCGATAATCCTCAATCTGCTGACGACGAAATAGGTGCAGTTCATCTTTGGACATTAAAAATACCTCCATTTATTAATCTGTTGAAGGTATTATCGCATGAATTTGTAGCGTGAAATATGTGCGGACTATTTGACATTAACAAAAATCACCTCCAGTTTTATTATGAGGTGATTTTAGCAAATTTTGTTCTGTTTGGGTAGGTGGGCTGTATTTGACGCTTACGTATAAATCAATAACAGTTTGACATTTACGAGCCACCAGCCAAATCTTTTCCAGACAGATTCCTCCAGATTTTCCATCCACTTCAAAAAATTAAAAAAGACGACCCGAGTCCCGAAGAACCCGAATCGTCTCTATTCTCTGTTTCTAAACCATCCACCTCAATAAGTTAAGTTGAATAAGTTAAGTGACAGGCACCGTTTGTTTAACTATTAGCTATTGTTACTGTACCTTTTTCAAGAACTCGTCCAGTAGCAGTGTCTACTAATTTGAAAGTTATAACTTTACTTCCGTCACCAACATATGTAACTAAACCTGTATTATCCACTGTGAGAGCATTTGTAGTCCCATCTTGGATTGCAAATGTAGTAGTTGTTGTACCTGGTGTTGCTGCTGTAAAGCCTTTTAATTGTTTTGTACCAGTTGTGATTACTTTTGTATCATCAGTAAATTGTAATGTTCCTGATACATCAGTTGCTACTGCTAATACTGTTACAGCTTTAGAACCTTTCGCTACTACTTGACCTGTTGTAGTATTAGTTACTTCATAGCTGATAGTTGTATTTCCTGCACCAATTGGTGAAACTACTTCTGCAGCAACTGTTGCTGCTCCAGTATTACTTGATGTCCATGCGATTGCTTCGCCAGCTCCGGGTGCAGTAAAGCTTGTAGCTGTTACAGTGCCTTCACCAACCTGTACTGGTCCAATTGCAGGATCATCAATTGTGCCTTCAGCATATACTGTTACAGCTTGTGAGTTAACTCTTCCAGAATTCGAAATTGTATAACCAATAGTTGCTGTACCAGCTGATATAGCTGTTACGCCGCCTGTATTCGGATCAACAGTAGCAACCGATGGATCGCTTGATGTCCAAATACCAGCACCAGGTTCAGTTGTAGCTGCAGTAGCGGTTGGGCTATCAACTAATTGTAAAACATTAGAAGCTCCAGTTAAACCAGTTACTGCTTGACCAGCTGCTGCAATTGTTAATGTACCAGTTATGGTACCTTGAGTTACTGTGTAAGTACCTGGTAGAAGGTTAGCACCAAATGTAATAGTACCTGCACTACTTGCATTAAAATTAACTACGACATTGCCTTCAACGTCAATACCTGAACCAGATGTATTTGTGCCTGCTGGGAATGTTACTTTACACACTTGATTACCTGTTAAGGTAGTTACATTATTTCCAGCACTATCTTGTAATTGAATACCAAGTGTTGTTGCTCCAACTGTACCTGTTAAACTAAACTTGCTAGCTGTTGCTGCAGTTACTTTAACATTCACTGCTGTGATTGCAGGTGATAAACCAGTCCAAGTTACATTAACTGGTACTGTTGTTCCTGCAACAACTGTTGGTACTGTAGCGGTTGCTACACCATCAACAAAAGTCAAAGTTCTAATATAAGTTTTTGCACTACCACCACTACCTACAGTTACTGTAGCAGTTTTGGTTTCATTATACTTGTTGTAGAATGTACCTGCTGGTTTTTCTGCTTTTACAGTAAGGGCAATGTTGTCACCTACTATATATTCAGTTTTATCGGTTGTGCTAACAAAATTAGAAGCATCTTCTACGATTGTTACGTTGAAAGCTTGAGAATCAACATCTACAGCTGGTGCTGCAGGTGAAACTACTGCTTTCTTTTGTAAGGTAAATGTAGCAGTTTCAGTTCCAATTGCTGCTGGTGCTGCACCTGCAGTAATAGTGATATCTGCCATTGCTTGACCAGCTGAAGTACCAATTGCATAGGTAGCTCCATTAGTTGGTGCTGCTAGTTTTGAACCAGATGCTAGTGTTGTCGCAACAACTTCGTATTTTGAAGCTTCGGTTTCAGCACCAGTCATTTTTTTAGCATATTGATCATATACTTCGAATTTAGCTGTTGTTGAAGAACCTGCGATTATAGAAGTTCTTGGGGTAGTAACAACTTTTAATTCGTTAGGTACTCGGGCTGCATTAACAACGACTTGTTTAGATGCTGATACCCCAGTTGTTTTATTTGTTAATGTGATTGTGTATGTACCTGGTGACACTACGTTGTCATTAAACACCATATAACCGCCTACTAATGAAGAAGTAACAGCTAAAGGAGTAGTTCCGGCACCAGTTACTACGATATTGAAATCTGTAGTCATGTTATATGTATCATTTTTAATCGCTGTGCCAAATTGATCAATGAAAGTAACCGCTAGTTTAGCTGTTCCAGCCGCATCACCTGATATGATTTCTTGATCTTTGAAATCACCAAATTCCATTGTTGTTGCTTTCGCTGCGGCGTTAACTGTAATTTTCTTAGATGTTGCAACACCAGTATTAGTATTTAATGCTGTCAGTGTTACATCTCCTGCTTTGTTAAGCACTTTAAACTTAAGTTTACCATTTGTTACAGTAAAGTTATTTGCAGTGTCTTTAACTGGTATTATTGATTCATCTGATGAGATGAACTGAATACCGTTAACTGAAGATACATTTGCTGTATTTGCTATAGTATTCAAGGTTACTGCGCTACCTAAATTATCAGTTGCTGTATAACCAATTTCAACATACCCAGCATTTAACATTAAACGTTGAGCATCTGTTGGTAAAACTACTTCTCCAAAAGCAAACTCATTTGTATAAATGTTTGATACAGTGATGTCTTTTGTTGCGATTACTGTTGGATCAGTTGTTAATAGACCAGTAATTCGTATTACATCACCAATTTGAGCTGGGGCAGTATTTGTAGCTAGTGTTACATATGGAACGGCACCAGCTGTAGGAGCTACAACTCTTGTTGCAGCAGTTGTGTTAACAACTGTCCAATTAAATGTATTTGCATTTTTGGCCATTTCTACACCGTATTGATCATAAACTTTATAGTTTACTTTTGCGGCTGGATCAATACTTACATTACTTGTCGTAATTTCTAAAGAGGTCATTTTTTGGGTGGCTACTTCTGCTGTTGCAACGTCAACGCCTAAGTCAATTCCGCCTACAGTTACTGTATAAGTACCTGCAA
The DNA here is from genome assembly GCF_927416815.1 of uncultured Acetobacterium sp. NCBI lineage: Bacteria > Bacillati > Bacillota > Clostridia > Eubacteriales > Eubacteriaceae > Acetobacterium > uncultured Acetobacterium sp. The sequence goes on from NZ_CAKMJU010000004.1 coordinate 3,223, forward strand.
TTAGGTTTGTTGTTCTCGCTAATTTTGCACTTGTACCATCTTCTGCCCATGTTGTTGTTGCTACAGTTACAGGAGTAGTTCCTTTTACAACTGTAAATGTAGTTTTAGCTTGGTCAGCTGCACTAATTGCTGTGTTAAATGTTACTGTTAATGTCTTAGCATCAGTAGCTTCAACACCAGTCACATTGACAATCAGCTCTAAAGCTTCATAAGCAGCAGTAATAGCCGAAAAGGGAGGTCATTTTCGCTATTTTTCTTTTTCCTGAAACCTACTGATTCCAATGCTTTCAGGGATTTTTAAACTCGCACAATAGATGTTCTAAAGAGAATAAATAGAGGTAGTTTCCTGTAAACATAAAAAAAATAGAGAAACAATAAATAGAATTCCAATAGGTGTGAATTCCATTTGCTTTTCTAACTATTGAGTATTTCCAATGGTTTCAGACGTTGGATGATGATGCTGAAAATTCTGGAGATGATGTTCAGATACCATCACCCCCAGCTTTTTTCTTTCAAAATTCCCGACAGTCGTGTCACTCTCGACAAATAGCGATCGGCATGGGCGGGAGTGACGGCAATTAGAGAACATTTTTCTTGGAGATCCTGCCTTGGTTCAGCGTTTGGTGGCACTCCATCTGCCCACTGATTCCGTCCTCAGACATGTCTCCGATCAATTCCTGGAATCAGATACCTAAGAACTTTTTGACATCTTCGATACTTTTAAAGTTACCAATATTGATATTGAATATCTGCAACATCTTAAGATCGAGTGAGGCAATCTTTTCTTGGCAATCAGTCGGAAGAACTCCAAACTTCAAAGATAAATGCTCAACTGCCAATTCAAGCAAGCCCTCTTTTTTCCCTTTTTCAAGACCTGTCTCTTCACCTTTTAAAATACCTTTTTCAAAACCTTCATCTCTTAAAACTTCTGCCAGTGTCATCGCTATTTCACTCCCTTCAGGAAAGACTTGTTCAATGTATTTTTGAACAACATTTGAATTCACATTTGAAAATTCTGGTACAATTTCGTAAACATACCGTAGACAGGTTTCAAAATACTCCGTAGCCGTTTGTTTTTCATTCATCGCATTCAATGCCGTACCAACCCTTTTGAGGGCTTCAAGCACAGCCTGTTCATCATGCCTGTTGACATTTTTCAGGATTGAAAGCGTCACGTAGTATAGTGATCCGAGTACGATTACCTCATCGGGAAATCGATTCAGATCATAAACATGGTAACTGAAATTGGGGATCCCTTTTTTAATGTCATCCGACAAGCCGTCATAATCAAGAATCATGGTGTCCAGAGCGTTTCCAAGTTCCCAATTTCTTTTGCCATGATAAATAACCATCGGAATGATCACGGGGATATGGTTGGCTTTTTCATTTTTGACTTTCTGATTCCAGATGTTAACCAAATATGTCAATAACTGCAAACCCACATTTTTGTCAAGGTAACTCTTATGTTCAAAAAGCAGATAGAGGTACCCTTCTTTTTGATTGATGGTCGTTCGAAATAATAGATCCGAACGGGTTTCTTCTAATTCCTTGCTGACGTGGGTGCCATTCTGCAATTCAAGATTGTCCAGATCAATGGTCTTTAATATTGATTCAGGCAACGATTCCTTTAAAAAATTCTGTGAAACTTCCAGATTTGCGAAGGTCGACCTAAAAAACTTGTCATGAATTTGTTTTATTTTCATTCGTTCACCTACTTATATATTTCATATTATAACCGATTCACCTTTAAAATACTATTAAAATTGATGCATGTTCCGTAGTGGCTGCATTGGTCACAATTGATCATTCGAATAGGCATCACCCCCTTTCATTTCAATTGATGGCTTGGGATCAATAGTTGCGGGAAGATTCGTTGGATTTTTTGATCGATTGCAGCTATCCCCATCTTTTTCCTTTTCTAATTGCCGTCACTCCCGTCGGTGCTGACCGTTTTTCTTTGGATAGTCAGAAGTGACGCCATCGTCGGCAAATAGGGAAGAAGTTTAGGGGAATGACTTGAGATGATTTCCAGGATCACTCCCCCATCGACTTCGTCTCAGGCATTTCTTCTGATCCGTTTCCTAATGATTGGTTTAGCTATTTCTTCTGCAACAGCTTATCCACCTCCCGCTGATAGCCGTAGCGTTTGAAATACTCCACCAGAGCACCTTCGACCACATCCCGTTGTTTGAGATTTTTGCTTTCACAGAATTCCTTCATCAATCGTCCCAGTAGTTCTGACATATAGATGCTTTGGGTTTTAGTTGTTCCCGGAACGGCATATCTTGGAACAGTCCCATCGGATTGAGGCATGAGAAGTGTGATCAATCGGTCTTTGTTCTGAAGCAGCATCTCCAGCAGTGGCAGATATGGTTCCAGTTCGACTAAGGCATCATCGGTGATCATGGCTAGTTTTGATTGATTTTTTCTAACTGGTGGAAGAGTTTTGTTGTCCAAATCGCCCATTTCTGCCAAGGAATCATTGGTGGTATCCCCAAACATCACATCGTAGTTATTCGTTTCAGAATTCCAGAAGAGTTGCTTACTTTCCATATATTCGCCTAACTCATGATGATCACGAAAACCAAACTCGGTGGCAATGGCTCTGGGATCACTGTCATCACCCATTTCTTCAAAGCGTTTGATGATCATTTCGGCTTTAATTGGGGTACTGCTGCTGAGTTCTTCCAGAATATTGTCAATTTTGGTAGTGGCTGGCACATAGGTCTGATTGATGCTGTCCCAGGTGAAGCCCTTTCGTCTCATGTAGGTATCCAGGGATCGCCAGTTGGTCAGATTAAATCCTTCGGCTAAGGATTCCCGGGACTTTCCTTCCATCAGACCGGCCAGAGTCGCATTAACCCGTCGATCATAGATAGGTTCCATTGGTTCTTTGGTATCTTTGATTTCTTTGGCAGAGGCTTCAATTGTCGGGTTAGCGGTATTGGTGATAGTAGGATTAATTGTAGCTGAATGAATAGTGGTTAGCTTTGTCACCTTAGCGGAATCATTGGCGGATCCATTGGTTATTTGATTTGTCATGGTATTCATTTCTTTTTTTCCTTTCGCTCGGGAGAATCACAGGTTGCCAATCTCTAAATGAGATTGACCGCCTGATGCAACTGATCCATATTCTGATGGATGTAACGACTGGTGACTCGTAGATCACTGTGACCCATGAGTTTTTGAACCGCTGGTAGTGGAGCATTATTTCTGACTAGGCTGCTGGCAAAGCTATGTCTGAGAATATGAGCGGTGACATGCTTGTCCCAACCCAATTTTCTGGTGGTATTTTCCAGTTCATGATTAATGGTTTGCCGGGATAATGTGCCGGTTTTTGAAGTGGCAAAGAATCGATCGGATGACACCAGTGGACGATGATCCTTTAAATACGTGGTTAATTCCTGATGGAGTTTTTCATTGATGGGAATACTCCGGTCTTTGTTGCCTTTGCCCTGACGGACCTTGAGCACCTTATTGGTCAGATCCACATCAGCGAGGGTGAGATGGCAAAGCTCACTAACTCTTAAGCCGGTGTTCGCCATGGTGATCACCGCTGATTTAACAATGATATGATCAACGGCTTCAATTAACGTCACCATTTCTTCGGGCAATAGATAGACCCGTTCTTTCTGCTGATATTGAATGGGTTCCAGATTAAGACTGATATTGCGTTCCACATGATCTTTTCGCACCAGATAATTAAAAAATGATCGGAAGATGTAGAGGCTTTTATTTCGGGTGATGGGCTGATCCCCCTGATCTTTCCGATAGCTGAGATAGTCTTCCATGTGATTAACGGTGATCTCATCGACATAGACCTGACCATTCATTTCTTTTTCAAGATAGACTTTAAAATTCTGGAGCACAATGTTGTAGCCTCGTTCGGTTTCTTTTGATCGTTCTTTGGATTTCAGATAGTGAATGAATTCGTCAATGGCTTTGGTTAGCAGTATTGTTTTTCTGGTTGGCATCGGTAGTTCCTCCTTGTATTTTAGTGATTTCTAAATTTTGTTTAGCTTTGTTCTCCATTACAATAATAATATATATCTGGAAGGACGATTTATTTCGTCGAATGGGTGTATTTTTGGTGTTTTTAACAAGTCTCTTCCTATTTATATAGGGAAAAGTTTTTCAGTGATTTTTTGTGGGGAGATTAATCGGCGGTTTGAGTAGGTGCTAGGCAAATAATCCAGATATTTTCACTTCCTGTGAATCATGGCACCGGATTTCCGAAATCCGAAAACTTTGTCAATAAGTTAGTAGTGAAAATAAATAATGGGGATTACTTTAAATCATTGATGGCGGTTTAAACCAACCCCAGTTTTTCGGATTTTCGGAGTCCTTTGTTTCATAGGTTAATTATTGTCAAGGTGATCAGGGAATCTATGTTGTTTTGACAAAGATCACCTTGCTAACACCACCCGCAATTGTCCAGCTCATTTTCGGTTTTAGTTGATATTCTTAGACAAGCATTTCCGAAATATTAATTGTATTCCGGAATTTCAAACGGTTTTCGGAGTCCACATAGTCAGGTCGCACCTATGTTAATGATCTATTTTCCGAAATTCCGAAATATTTTTGTGAATAATTAGCAGAGAAAAAAAATAAATGAGTAGGATGATTAAAATCACTAATTATTTTAAAAACTGATCCACAATTTTTCGGAATTTCGGAGTTCCAGAATGATTCATTTCTAAAGCATTAACTAGCTAACCAGATAGCATCAAATTTTAGTTTGGCTATTTTAACTAATCGCTCCACCTTTAGTTCCTCAATCAGTTGTGGCCTTAACAATAAAAGAACCAGTACATCTGTGGCCGCAGAATCCAATTGACGGGTTGTTAACTCAGGTCTACCCCAAGTGCCGTGGTATTCTCCGGTTGGTAGTGAAACATTTAAATACTTCTTGACCACCGCCGGAAGACTTCCATCGTGTTCTATCAAACCATCACCTAAGATCTCATCAGCCAGAAAGGTATCAAAGATTGCTCCGTTTAGGTTAATCCCTGCCAAGTTAAGATATTTCATGGCAGCTTTTGCATTGTGTATTATTTTCACCATCGATGCTTCTAATAGTTCTTTCATCAGCAGTTTTCCAGTGTCGTCAATCCTCGCCCAATCAATGATTAAAACTGGTAACGTAGGAGATGCTATTTGGATGAGTCTGATTTTGCCTCGATACTGATCTTGTGGATCCCCACCCATCAGTTTAATATCCAAAGCTATGTGTTTTTCTTGTTTATATGGCCCCACATATTGCTGCAGTTGTTCGCCTCGTGTAATATAGTTATATTTGTTAGTTGTCATCTATTTGTTCCTTTCTTAACTTTGAAGCACCTAATTAAAGGTACTTCAATTATCTAGTTTGCTATTCAATAACGCTGTGCATCAGGTTTAATAGGTTAGGCTTAATTAGCACCTTAGTTTCCGGTTTCCGGAATTCCGGCCGTTTTTCGGAGTCAAAATATTCAGTTCGCACCTATGTTAATGTCTATTTTTCCGAAATTCCGAAATATTTTTGTGAATAAGTAGCAGTGAAAAAAAAATAAAGTAGTAGGTTCATTTTTAAATCGTTGATTATTTAAAAATGACCCGGAATTTTCCGGAATTTCGGAATCCTTTATTTTTCAGCCCAACTACTGGCAATATGTGCGTCCGCAACAACGGGCACGGTCTTTAAATACTTTTTTGCTGAGATTTCCATGGCACTTTTTAAGAGTTCCTGAACCAATGGTGCCTCATCTTTTAGGCATTCCACCACAATTTCATCATGGATGCAGGCAATCAGTTTTCCGGACGTTCCAGCCAACAAATCCGGCAAAATACTTAAGACCGTTTTTAGAATATCAGCTTCAGTACCCTGAATAGGTGTATTGACTAACTGAGTGTAGCGTGCTTTTCCCGGAAATAACTGCCTTCTCTTTCCCAATGTGTAGGCTTTTGATGTCTGTTGGCGACCTTGTTTCGTCTGCCATGCTTTCAAGCCCCGATAGGTTTTAAAAAACGTATCAATGAAGGTCTGGGACTGCTCCAGAGTGAGCAGTACTTCATAGCTTCCCCAAGCATAAGTAATCAGACTCTCAGCCCCCATCCCAAAAAGCATTCCGAAATTCAGGGCTTTGGCTTCTGATCGCATGGCCTTTGTGACCTCATTGACATCAACACCACTAACGAGTGAAGCGGTTAGGGTGTGCAAATCCAGTCCCTGCTGATAAGCTGCCAGCATGGTCTGATCCCCACTAATTTCGGCGGCAATACGGATCTGCATCTGGGAATAATCAGAAATGACAAATACATCGCCTTCATTCGGCACAAATAATTCCCGAAATGCTGAATCATGGGGAACCTGTTGCAGGTTGAACTCCTTGCAGGACAAACGTCCGGTTATTGCCCCCAGCTGACGATATTGAGAATACAGTCGCCCTGTTTCTGGTTCAACTCCTTTTGGAATCTTTTTAGCAAACTGGAGCTGTTTTGTCAGCACCTTACAGGCTAGAATGGGAGCAATGGCCGGGTGCTGATCATTAAGTTTCGACAAATCCTCACTTTTAGAACTTTTGACTTCTACTCCCAGAGATTCCAGCAGCTCTTTCACTTGTTTCGAACTATTAACATTAATGTCCTTACCAATAATGGCATTTAATTCCTGCTCTTTTATCCGAAGGCGTTCTTTCACCGTTTTCTCCAGCACCGCAGTACCCTGAACATTAACCCTGATACCATTGAGTTCCATTTCAACGATGGCTGGAAGAGTCTGACATTCGAGATTCGCCACTTCCAGCAAATCGGCCCGATAGAGTTCCTGAATCAGTTTCTCTCGCAAGGGCAACAGAATCCAGGCATCCCTGGCCGCATACAGCAATTGATCTGGCGTCAGTTGCTCCTGACTCCAGTCACTTCGTTGTTCTTCTTTGGGCAGATCATAATTGAGGTATTCTTTAACCACAGCATCCAGCTTAAGACTGGGATTTAACCCCGCCTTTAGAACAGCAGCAGCCAAAAGAGTATCAAAAATTGGTTGCTTTAGGTCAATCCCGTTAATTTTCAGGAATTCCATATCGAATTTAGCGTTATGTAGTACCTTGATGACATCTGATTCCAGATACTGCTTCAAGTCATTTTTTCCTTCCACATTGAGCCGTGGATAGTCAATTATCAATATGGGCAAGCCCTGACCAGAAAGCTGAATCAAGCGGATACCGCCTTTTCTGGGATTCAAGGGATCCTCACCCATGGTTTCAAGGTCTAACCCCACCACTTGTACATCCTGTTCCTGATATTGTCTGAGATAGGTTTTTAGTACTTCCGTATTCGTTATATATTTACAATTCATCGGTTTATTCTCCTTTGAAAGAGCCTTTAGTTAAAGGCTCTGACATCTGAATGCTTGTTTTCCAGGAGGTTAATCACTCTTAAGTCAATTTCTGATTGCTCCGTGGTACCCAATTGCTCAGAAATTTCGGTTTGGGGCGTCTGATCACCCGTTGTGTTTTCTGAGTCCTCCAGAAGGACAAACTCATCAGTTAAATCAAAGCTGGCAGCACTTTTCACATCTGTGGTTTCTAATTCAGCAACTTCGACACCAAGCTTTTCCCATTCGAAAAAGACACACTCTTGATTCGGCTTGGATTTTTTTTCGATACGCAATCCCGGGATTCGTTTTAGTTCAGTTACTATTGAGGATCGCTTAGGAACAGTTTTTATCCCTTCCTCCACACAATATATTCTGAACTCATCTATCATCAACTTAAGGGGCTCATATTCCTGACCTGGAAGCAGACTCTCTCTTTTTTCATCATTAAACCATTGCAGCACCAGATTGTTCTTTTCTCGAGCTTTTTTCTTCAACTTCAGCATAGACGGGCTTTCAATGAATCGGCCTCTGTCAAACAGACAGATTCGGCCTTCGATGGCAAAGTTAAGGATACCCGGCAATTCTTCAAGCAGTTCTTCTTTGAGTTCGATATTCTGCTCATCATCAGGTATCTGATTATCAAAAGGGAATAACAGCAACCGTTTTTCCAGTGCTCCACTTTTTTCAAAATAGCGTGGGAGATAATTGGCTGACCCCATCAGCTTACATTGATTAACAAAGGATTCCGCTTTTTTGTAATGGTCTTTTCCAGAAATACCATCTTCGCCAGTAGCCGACTTAATGAAGGCCTCGTTAAATCGTTCATTTTCATTGAATTCTGGTGATACATTCGCCAAATGATTCAACAACTGGATACTGTTAATTGGTTTGTGCAACTCAGAAAGCGGAATATTGGATATATTTCCCTGGCCGAGTAGTTTCGAATAGACCGAGAGCATAACACCTTTCCCTGTCCGGGGTAGTCCCAGCAACAGCCCCATCTTATGCATTTCGTTTCCGGGAACTATCCCATAACCAAACCATTCCTTTTGAGCCTGGATTGTCAACCGCCGGTCTTCCGGTTCCAGATTTTTAAAGCACTCAGTGATAAACCGATCAAATTTCAAACACTTGGCTGTTGGATCATAACTGATGTCAAGTCTGTTTAGGGCAAAATAATCTGGTGAATGCGCCAATAATTCAACTTTTCCGTCTTTATGGATTTTTAGCATGCCGTTCTTTAGACAGATCATTTTCTCTTTGACATGCTGATTGATCTGCTCGGGGGAAAGATAATAATTGTCTCTTAAATAGCGGATAATCCCATTTAAGACTTTTTCACTAAACTCAGAACCAAGTTTTTTGATCACTTTTTTCGTGACCATTTCCGTGTGGGGTTCCCAGACACCATCATGATAAATATAAAAATCTCCTGACAGGCATCTCAGCCCGGTTTCCCGTTGAACTTCTTCGGCAATATCCACTTGCGTGTTTCCGGTTTTTCCCTTTGCCGTATTCTTGAGCATCTTTTTAAAGGGATTATAGTGTTCGGTCTTATTCAGTCCCATCTTTGTCAAAACGCTTCTAAGGTACTGGTCTTTAATTATTATGGAATCCGGCAGCGGATTGATCACTGTCTCGATGAACAGTTCAACCGTTTTTAAATTTTGAATTAAATCGACGTCGGGTAGCAGGGATCGGATTGCCGTGTCAATGTTCATCGATGTAACCACCGGTTTCTCATTCAGGGTTTTCTTAATATAGCTGTACATCATCCCCGCTGGTGTTTTCTGAGCACACTGATTCGGGCACGCAAATCCATCTTCAGCAATCCGGTTGCAACTTGTTGGAAAAAATCCTTGATTCTTTACCTTATCAAGTGTAGTTTGATAAAGCTGTTCGGTTTCTTCAAATGTATAACCAGGATATTTTTCACAAATGATATGAAGCAACTTGCGGCCATGTTCACCAAAATGAACTAAATTATTCACAATATGGAACCATAGACCGTGGGTTTGTTTAGCTGGATTCCTAGCCATCTCTTTCATAAACTCACATTGAAGCCCCGATTGCCTAAAGTGCTCGTAACTCGGATTCAAAGCCTGATAGGCTTCCAGCAATGACCCGGAGTGTTGTCGTTCATCAGTTTGCTCCTCTACCTCCGGCACATTTAAGTCGCAATTTAACGTCTCTAAATCATATACAGCCGTTTCATCAATGTGAATAATCTCACAGTCTTTAATATTGTCAGGATCCTTGCAATTTTTCGTTCCGGGTAATCTAACTGTGTGCCCCAAAACAGCTACAGCAGGGTCACCTTTAAATTCCTCATGCTGTTTCACGAACGTCTTCTGCAAGCGCTCAATTTTTTTCACATTTCCAGCTGTTAGAAGCGGTTTATCAAGTAGATAATAAACATGTAGACCATTACCGGAACAAATTAACAAAGAGGGTCTCAATTCCCCGGCAACAAGTACTTCCTTTATGGCATTTCTACTGAGAGATGCTTCCTTCTTGTCCATGTTTTTCATGTCTATACCGTTATAGTTGTCATAATCTCCTAACAAAGCTGTGATGTATTTCACATTTTCTTTGGTCGCAGACTCGCTATTATAATAGGTCACTGGTGCAACCAGTATATTTGCCTTTTCGTGTTTAAGCAAAAACAGTTCAATTTCTGCCAGTGTCACCTCAAAGTCTTCCATGATCAGAAAAAATTGATTAACGTAGTACACTGCAGTTAATGCTCCAATTTTAATAAAAGATCCTACTAGAACAGGATTACCATAAATCATTTTTAAATAACGTCTATCCATTTATTTTTCTCCTTTAAATTTAATATACGACATGAACTTCATGCTAGTCTGCACATAAGCTCCGTGCCATGTCGTGCTAGATGATTTTTAACCCTTTCTACCGTCTGGTAGAAAAAAAAAACGCAAATAAAAAGTGCCTCACTCCTCTCAGTTTTCATAATAAAGGCACCATTAACAAACTTACCTATTTTTCTATCTATGCAAATTTTATTGCACAATAAAGAAACCTAAGATAAGGTTATTTTGATGCCTAAATCAGGTAAAACTGAGACAAGTGAAGCACTTGTGGTTTTATAACAGCGACTCGATATCTTATCTAACAGCGGTACATTAACATACCTGCAGACCTCTGTGTATGAAACATACACGTCGATTAAAATAATACTGATAAGATTTAATTATAAGGGTGTCGCCCTAATTAGCCATATATTCAATTCACAAACCAATTTATTGATTTGAGGGTTTAAGCTTAGCACTCTTTCCGAATGCTGTCAACCTGTTTAAAGAAATTATATTTATTTTGGCAAAAAAAAATATAAGACATAACCCCGGCCAATCCGACCGAGGTTTTAGTGTCATTACCTTCAATGACCAATGCTACTCTTCGTCGTCCCTTTCAGCGGCTGTCTCTTCATCCATCCCTGCAGCTGGTTGACCATCTTCTGACTCAACATCCGCCGCATTCCCACTGCATTTACTAAGCACAAAATAAACAGCCAAAAGAATAGCCCCAATGATCAGGATGGGGATACCTAAATAGACGAAAATTGCTGTCCATATCGACACACAAACGAAAAAGATGAAAAACCAGGCTCCGATGATTCCCAGCCCTAAATCAAGCATGTTGGAGCCAAAGAACATCATTTTAACCTTACTGAAAACGACAAAAGCTGAAACAATACTGAGAACTAGAATAGGAAGATACAAAATAACCTGCATAGGGTTACCTCCGTTATTTTAATTATTTTTAATGATTTGACTACAACAGACCTTCTTCTTTCAGGCTTAAAAACCGACCTTCTGAGCCAATGATAATATGGTCGATCAATTCAATGCCCATCAGGACACCCGCTTCTTTTATCCGCTTGGTGATGTTGATGTCTTCTGTTGAAGCCTGGGTTTGTCCACTGGGGTGGTTATGAAATAAAATGATGCTGGCTGAATTGGACAAAATGGCAGTTTTAAATATTTCCCGGGGATGAATCAGTGAAGCATTCAGGGTTCCCATACTGACGACATTGATGGAAATCGGGGCATTCTTATTATCCAGGCAACACACGATCACCTGCTCCCGATCAATATCTTCTAAAAACCGTTGCCCCAATCCCGCTGCTTCTTTAGGCGAGGATATTTTTCGGACATTGTAGAGAATTGAGCTTTCCCTCACCATCTTAAGTGATACGATTTGAATTCGTTTGGCTGCTGATTTATTTGACATATTATTATTCCTTTCGATACTGATTAAATTTTTGGCGTTAAAAAGACCTAACCCCTGTAATTGAGAGGTTAGGTCTCTTGTGTTGATGCTTTGTTGCTGCTGATTTGTTGTATTAGTGGTCAGTTTCTTTTGATGGTTTCTTTAGCGGCGGCATAGGCGGTTAGACCAAACATTACTCCACTGCTGAACAATTCAATGGCTGCAGTGGTTCCGATGGTAGCACAAAATCCAATCATGGTTAGCTCCTTTCGCTGATCTATTGTCAGGGTGTTTGTTTTATTGATTTAATACGTTGACTGTTGCTGCTGATGGCAAATTTCAATGATGATACAGGCAACAAGACCTGTGATCACACCGCCGAGGAAGTAAGGCATTGGGATTCCCCCTTTCTGTTTAGGTTTTATTGGCTTATAGGTTTAATTTCTCCGGTTATCACCATTTCATCAGTTTTAATGGCAATCTCCGAAACATCATTGCCCTATTTTTTGTTCTCTAATTGCTGTCACTGCTGTCACTCCCGACAAGCTCTGGAACGAGATAGGAACGGGATTTTTTAACAGTTATTCGGGCAATCACTTATGATGACGGTTGGCCAATATTTTAAACGATCATTTGTCATTGGCTTATTTCCATCGTTTTAAGTGCTGTCCTCATCGAATGATTTCTAATGGCTACAACAGTCCCACGGCTTCCTGCTTATCCTCTCGACTGGTATTGATGTAGTAGCTGGCAGTGGTTTGAATATTGGCATGTCCCGCTAATTTTGCTACCGTGGTCAGATCAACACCTTTCTTTAACAATCGTGTGCAGAAGGTATGCCTGAATTTGTGGGGAAAAATCGTCATGTTTAAGCTCTTTCCCAATTTTTTCAATACCTTATTGACGGTATCGGTATCCATCTTGCCTGATCGCTGGGTGACGAACAATTGACAACTTTTGGCATAGGGACTTTCTTTTCGATCACTTTCCATGTAGGTTTTAATGATTTCAGCAACTTCCGGTTTTAATGGCACTTCCCGATATTTACCACCCTTACCAACCACTTTTAGACTCATCGTCAACAGATCCAGATCCTGAATCTTTAAATTGACCAATTCACCAACCCTCAGACCAGCATAGAGGAGAATATAGACCAGGGTTTTATCACGCAGGGCAACCTGTTCCTGATTCTCCAGATGAAACAGCAACCGTTCCACCTCATCTTCTGAAAAGACAACCACTTCAGCTTCACTGCCATTAGCTACTTTGATCTTATCCCTTTTGGGATGCACCACCATTTCCTGACAATATCCGGCAGCTATCAGAAAATGATTGAAGCTATGGAGACTGTTTACTTTTTTATTAATGGTATTGATCCGATAGTTGGCTTCCTGCAAGTGTTTGCGATAACTGGTGATACTCAGTCTGGTGAGCTTGCCATCAAAGGGCAACTTCTTTTCCTTTAACCACTGGATGAAGCCCTGAATATCTCCGGTGTAGCTGGCAATGGTAGCCGATCCCTTGCCGTCTTCCATCAGGTGGTTCTCAAAAGCGGTTTGAATTGAAGAAATGGTTTCGTTGCTGATAGCTGTTGCTGTTGTGGGTTTTTCATCTGATGGTTTTAATTGATCGTTTGGGATATCATTGTCTTCTGTTGCTGATAGTTCCGGTGATGCTGATGACTTGTCTGGTTCCAATGGTTGCTCTGGTACCAATGTCTTTTCAATTTCCACTGGCGCAATGACTGGATCAATTTCTTCGACCGTCTCCACTGGTTCATCCCCTGAATCAATGGTCAGACTTTTCTTTGACTTGCTTTGTTTGGTTTCTCGTCTTGGAAATTCGATTTTTTCAATAGTCATAGTCATTTCGAACACCTGCTTTCATTGGAATTATTTTCTAACTGTTTTAATTCATCCACTAACACTGCTTCTAAATTTCCTACTGTAGCTACAAAGGGATTGTCCAACTGTTCCAGAATCACTTTGCCATGTTTCTTGAGCCAGGGTTGACTGTCTTCAATACTGCCACCATGGTAGTCGGGGCTGTTTTGATAGTAGTTGGGATCAATGATGGGTTCCAGGGAAAAGGCAATGTCCATCCCATCCACATATTCCGAATCGCTGGTTTTGACCACGACTCTGGCAGTGATCACCAGCTGATTATTTTTCCGCTCAATCACACTGGGCAAACTAATACCCATCAGCCATTGGGCATAGTCTCCGGTTGGTTCCTGATATTCCAGTGCCAGTTTTAATTCATCAATGATTTTCTGTTCCAATGTTGCCATACTTGGTTCCTCCAAAAAAGTATTAAAGACCATTGACTGCTTAAGCCAATGATCTTCAAAATTATAATATGTATTTAAGATGGGAGTTTGATTCAGGGAACCGATGATTGTGGGGAAATCTGGAACGGTTTTCTGGGAAATCGGTGATGGCCACTTATTTTTTATCCGTTTTTCCCGACAGTCCCGACAATGGCGACAACTGGTATTTCAATTCTGACACCGAAACCATTGGCATCATCGTCCGGATTGGTTGGCTCTGTCATCAGATCGACTGGCACTGGAGTCCGGAACGATCACAACTACCGGAACTGATCTGTCGCGACTGTCGGCACTGACGGCAATTTTGGGACAAAAAAGATGGGACTGGTTGGAGAATTCAAATTCTTCAGTGAGTTTGGCAGCTGGGAAACTGGCGCAACTGATTGGAAACAGACAAAAGCTGCAAGCTAGAGCCACCAGCCAAATCTTTTCCAGACAGATTCCTCCAGATTTTCCAGCCACTTCAAAAAATTAAAAAAGACGACCCGAGTCCCGAAGAACCCGAATCGTCTCTATTCTCTGTTTCTAAACTATCCACCTCAATAAGTTAAGTTGAATAAGTTAAGTGACAGGCACCGTATGTCAATATTTCACGTTTTCTTATATCCTTTAGTTTTTCGGAGCTTTCCCTGTCACTTAACTTATTCGTAAGCGTCAAATACAGCCCACCT